>JAFCZD010000107.1 GCA_019314525.1 Deltaproteobacteria bacterium | reverse complement strand
CATCATCGGCCCCCTGGGAGCGTTCGCTTCACATGGTCAATCGATAATAAGCGATCGCTGCTTTTGTGTCCAAGAAAAGAAGCGATCGCTTCATATTGTGTCGCGACGGTGAGCAGTCACCTCACCTGGACTGTTCTTTATCCGCCTCATAAGGAGAAACGGGGACGCTAGAGTTTGACTTTTTTCGGCGATTTTCCTCTTGAAATTCCAATGTAGGTAAAGGTGCGGGGTTTCGAGAAGGTCACTTTTGTAAGTGGCAGTATTTGCAGGGGATATCGCGTCCCACAGTGGAACGAAGGGGGGGGTGAAAAAGACGTGCCTCCGTCCCTCTCGCGGTTAGTGCCGTCCCTCTCGCGGTTAGTGCCGTCCCTCTCGCGGTTAGTGAGACTGGAAATCCAAGTCTTTCCCTACTACCCTACTCTCGTGAACTTCGACGAACACCTTCAACGCTATCTCTCGTGGCTGAAGAGCCTTGAAGGGGCGCCCCCCTGGTTGGATGTGCGCTTTGCGAGCACGTGCGTCTCGCTCTCGCCACCGTGGCCTACGCGCGTCTCGCCAGAGGCGTTTCTGACCCCGGCCGAGTTCGAGCCGGAATTCGAGCAGCACATGGACGGGCGCTACACGTGGGTCAACTTCGAATGCCTGGGCGTGATCGGCGAGACGATCTATTTGACGATCTTCGTCAGCTCTCGCGGGCCTTACGAGCCAGGACGCGTGCCGCGCGATCGTATCGCCGTAAACTTCAGCGGCCCAAGCATGGGGCCATCGCCCTGGGATGGGCACCGGCGGATTGTGTTGGGATGAGGAGGTTATTGCGTCTTTATTGGAGTCTTTTCCCTCCCAAAAGCTAACTAAATGCCTGGCACCTTTATCAGGCAACCAGGTCTATGGGGTATTGAGATGAAAACTCGACCAACCAAGTGGATCATCATCGGGGTTATCCTGATCGCCTTGGCGGCGGTCTCTCTCAAGTACACAGTGTTCTTCGATGCCAAGAGTTACTGGAATGAATTGGTCGGGAGCCTCGAAGTACGCAACGGTCAACCTGAGTTCAAGCGCGGGATCATCGAAATCGATCAGTCTTGGTTCGACGAGAACGTCAAGCGTTTCCACAAAGGCGACCCGCCCTGTCTGCGCTACGTTAATCCCGAATCGATAGACGAAAAACGAATGAATCAACTCGCCCGAGCAGTCGAAGATTCCGGGCTGCTGGAAGTGTTCGAGCAACACGGCTACTTCAACGCCCTCTTCTACAAGTGGCGAGTTGAGCATGCCGACAAGGCCCATGAACTGGGTGAGCCAGAAGAGATGTTGGCAGCGGTGACCAGCAGGGTCGGTTGGTCACGCCGCCTCTTGATTTGGCTGAATAGAGGAAAGCTGCTTGACCTTCCTGCGATGAACCAGCCTGCCTGGCTGAACAAAAAGGCCACCTAGCAACAATCCGCCCTTTCAAGTCAGCAGCTAAAACAAGTGCGTGGCCTCTGGATCCGCTTCGGGTTGGAGACGACACCACCGGGGCTTCTCAAGCTGATTCACAGACTCCGCCCACGAATAACTGTTGCGCGAATGGAGCGCATCGAACAGGCGATCCTGTCGTGGACCGAAAAACACGCATCGCAACCCCAAGACCTCGTTGAGCTGGTCATGCAGCGCAAAACACGAATCGTGAAGCCGCGCGCCGAATAAGGGCAACCGATCAACCTCACAACAGCAACACCCGTCGAGCGGTGAAAAAAACCGAAAAGTCTCTGTTCAGTTGGCAAGACAGCATCAACCAATTACTCGGTCGGGTCCGTGACAAACTAAATGGGCGCTACACTGTCGCTCCTCTCGATCGGGATTTCGTCTGCATTTTCGCATTCATGACATCTCCTCTCGGGATATACGGCGGGAATCACGAACTCGACCACGCTTGACGAAGGTACTCGGTACACTGAAGATGACGCGTCGGAGGAATGATCGACTTAATTTACATCAAATTGGCACTGTGAAGCGCATTGTACACCATGAAGACTGCGGCCAGCCAGTTGGTGTAGGCAAAGAGTTTCTTCAGACTCTTTGGTTTCGTTTTCAACGCGAAGCGTCCCCCAAGGAGTCCTCCGACGATGGTCACAACGGCCAAGGGGACAGCAACTTCGGGTTGGAAATCTCCGCGCGCCGCATGTCCGGCAAAGCCCATCAGGGCGGTGCCGGCGACAAGTGCGGATGCGGTTCCCACGGCCACGCGCATGGGAACCGCGCACGCCAGCACCATCAATGGTACCAAGAACGAGCCGCCAGACACCCCCACCATGCCGGCGGCAAAGCCAGCCAGCAGGGTCACAGGCAGTGCCACCAGCATGTTCACGCCGATTCTGGTATCCCCGACTTTGACAGTGACAACACCAACTTTCCTCTCGCCAGGTGCTTTCTTGCCTTCTGATACGGGTATCAGCATCGCGGCCCCAGACACAAACAGCATTACAGCGAAGATCAGCTTCAGGGAAAAGCCACTAAACAGGTGGGAGAAATATCCGCCGGCCAGGGCCGAAAGAGCTGTGGAGCCACCGATGAGCAGTACCAGCGGCCAGGAGACAGACTTGTTCTTGTGAAAAACGACCATGGCCGCCACCGCAGCGGAGAAGAGGATGAACTGGCCGGTCGTGGCCGCCTGATGTATCGGGATGCCAGACATCGCCAGAATCAATACATAGAAATTTCCGCCACCTTTGCCCACCATGGTCATCAACACGGAGACCGCGAAGATGAACCCTCCCGCTATGATAGTTGGCCACATGTCTTAGCGGCTCTTACTCTTCGCCCTGAAGCACATCGAGCACTCTCCCCGGTTTGAGCGCCTCCACAAGGGTCGCGTACCCACCCTCGAGGATACGAGCCTCCGAAAACCCCTGCTCTAGCAGATAGGCATAGGCTATAGCCGATCTGACCACCGTGGAGCAAAACAGCGCAATAGGCTTGCCCTTCGGGATCTCAGCTATCCTTGCGGGTAATAGATCGAGAGGTATGTTCAAGACCTCGATGTTGCGATGATGCTTCAGCCCAAACGCCAGGGTGGCCACCTCCTTTTCTGACCGGACATCGAGAAGCACTGCGTTCTCCATGGCAAGGAATTTCTCGGGCGTGATTTTGTGCCTTCCCATACCGAAGAACGACATAGTCAGTTGTTTGAGCACTTTCTCCATCTTTCTTCTCCTTTCGCACGTCGAAACCGAGGCGCACCTTGAGCATGATTTGCAAAACGTGCGTGTTGAGCCAGCTATCCCTGGATCGACGCTTCGACTCCAGATCATAGTAAGCCCGTAAGGTCAGCTGTGAACCGAGAATAAGATCCATTCCCACCTTGAGGTCGTTCATGTTCATCCGTGCCTGGTCGCTGTCGACGCGGATCTCGTCGGCGACGAACAGCCGGAGCCAGGTGAGTCCCGGTGAGAGTGCGACCTCCAGGTTGTTGCGATAACGGTAGAACCCCGGGACCGAGTGCCACTCGCTGCCGTTGAGGTCCGATATCCTAACCGGTCCCAGTTTGATGTGAGGGACGATATCAAGCACCGCCATGTGGACCTGTTGGTGCTCGGGGAGGAGCTTGTCCTTGTGCGCGTAGTACGCTTGCAGCGTCAGCCACGGCAGCACGTCGGAGCGCACTCCGGCGAAGATCTTGAGGAGCACGAGCCCCTGAGCGCGGAACCGCTGCTCGGTGCGCACCATCGGGCGCAAGGTGACCGTATCGCTCACGCCACCGAGGACGTTGTGGTCCATGTCCAGCTTGAGCCGAACCTCCTCCTCGGCCATGGCGTTCGTCGCCGTTGCGAGCACAACGCTGAAAGCGGCCAGGCAGACCCAAATACGATCCGAGAATCTCATCACGTCACCAGGCCCCAGACCATCTTGGCCGCGATCCCCAGAAGGACGACTCCGATGATCAGCTTGACGTGCTGTCGTTTGAGCTTCTCGGTCATCAGCCACGCCCCTACCACCGCGCCGACTGCCGAGCCGACCGCGGTGAAACCGAGCAGGCCATAGCTCATGCCGCCCAGGCTCGCGTGGCCGAGGAATCCAGACAGAGAGGAAAAGATGACGATGAACGAGGTCGTGGCGGAGGCCTTCTTGGGGTTGATCCCAAGCCAGACAAGCACTGGAACAATGAAGTTTCCTCCTCCAACTCCAAGCAACCCGCCAAAAAATCCTGCGAAGGTGCCTATCGCAACACCGAAGGCGATCTGCCTGCCACGTGACTGCTCGACTTCGCGCTCCTTGGGCTTGTAGAAGAGCATCATCAGGGCCGCGAACAAGAGGAAGCCGACGAAGCCCCAGAGCAGCACGTCGCGCGGCAGCCCCTGGCTAACCCAGGCTCCCAGCGGCGACAACGCGGTGGCGACGATCAAGATGGGTATCGCAACCTTCCACAGCACGAGCTTGGCGCGGATGAACCGATAGGATGCGAAGCTCATGGCGATAGCATTGAGCAACAACGCCGTGGCCATCGCTACGTGAATGTCGATGCCCAGGGCGACGAAGACGGGAATGAGGATGAAGGCCGCGCCGACGCCGGCTATCGTGAGGAGCGTCGTGAAGAGCAGCGTTACGAGTCCTGCGATCAGCGAGGTGGTCATGGCAGCCTCCCGTGTCTCAGCTCTTGGGGCCTTGCGTGAGTAGCTCCTGCTGGCAGGGGATGCAGACCTTCTGGTCGTGGACAACACGGCCATATTTTTCGACGACCATGTCGCCGCATCGCTCGCAGACGAAGGAATCGAAGGCCTCGGCCAGCTTCGGCAGCTCCGTAGTCTCGATCTCGCCGATCTTGAGGATCTTGTCGTCGGGGGCGTTCATCACCTGCTCGATCAAGGGCTGAACAACATCCACCGGCACCTGCGATGCGGGGATCCCCTTCTCGCGGTATTCCTTGAAGAATGGCGTCTGCTTGCTGGCGGCCTGGGCCTCGGCTCTGGGCACGACGTGCACCGAGCGGCCCGAGGCCCTGTCGACCAGGGTCAGGCCGAACTTGCCGTAGCCGAGCTGCTGGATGTTGCCCTTGCCGAAGGTGCAGCCGGTGATCATCTGGATGCCGTCCGCGAAGCAATGCGCACAGTGGCCCTCGCCCAGCTCCAGCAGGGCTACCAGTTGTCCATCCTTGGCGCGCTCGACACCGAGCTTGTTCATGGCGGCCGCGCCAGCACGAAGCCCAAGCGGCATGGCTGGGCAATTGTGTCCGTGAAGCTGTTGTCCGGCGGCCAGAAATTCCTTGGGATCGATCATGATTCGCCTCCTGTTCTTGTTAACGTCCTTGTTGGTACTGACCATCAGCACCAATGATTACAAGATAGCGTTCGGCGGACAGAAGTCCTTGATCCAGGATCAATCGCTGTTGGTTTTGTGAGTCTTCTGCTTCGTATCGTCGCCACCGGAAGCGATGGCCCACAGCCGTCGAGTATCGAGCACCTGGAGACGCGGAGACGAAAGACGATGCAGCACACCGGCCTCGACCAGACCGGTGACGGCGCGAGAGAACGTCTCCGGCGTCATGCCTACATCGGCGGCAAAACCATGGATTGGTGTTGGAACGTCGACTGTCAATATGGCGGCGGTTGCACCTGCGGGCAGGAGGAGACAAAGAGCAGCCGCGACCCGTGCAACAGAGCTTCGTTGCGCCTGATCGCCAAGGCGGCCAAATGCCTGCCGCAATCGTTTGCCCAATGCCCCAAGCAGCACCATAGCCACCTGGTGATCTGCTTGTATGGCTTGACGCAAAGTCGACCGGGACATCACGCGCGCATCAACATCGTCCACGGCGATGGCCGTCGCGGGATAGGGCCCCCCGTCGACGAAAGGCAGGAAGCCAAACAGATCACCTGCAGCGAAGACATAGAGCAGCACGGAGGAGCCGTCCGGCAGAACTCGTACAGCCTTGACGCGACCGCGATCCAAGAGCACCAGCCGACCGGATACCTCCCCCTCGGTCCACAGGATCTGGTCTGCGCGATAGTGACGCGCCTGCAGGTAGGGCGCCAGGATACGGATGGTTTCTTGTTGCTCTGCCTGCGCTTCGAAGTAATCGCAATCTATGATTTTCTCGTCTTGCAAATGTAGATTCTCCTGAAAACCAAATCAGCTGCCTATCAAGTACATTATCGTAGTCGCCCAGTTAGCCAAGACAACAATTCCGGAGAACTGGATGCCAACAATCAAAGAAGCTCGCCCAGGTCTGGCAGATGAACCATCATCGTGATTGTCGGTTGAAAGATGATCGTAGCTCATCGGACGTTCCTTTCGTGGTTCATACTGTTCGGGATGGATTGGAAGGGGCCAGCCGGCAGCAGCCCGTCCAACACGAAGCCCAGAGCGATGAACACCGGCAGCGTGAGCAGAACGCGCGCCAGGGAGAACCACCAGCCCAGGAAGGTGACCTCGAAGGTCAGCATGGGGATCTTCAGTGCCGAGAACGCTCCCAGGAAAATGAACACGTTGCGCCTGGTGCAGCCCTTGCGCCAGAGCGCGATGGCTACGGGAAAGGCCACGTAGAGTGGACCGGCCTGCAACGTGGCGAGCAAAACCAACCATGGGATAGCCGCGAGGCCCGCCCGCTCGCCGATGCGCCTTTCGACGATCTCCCGAGGCACCCAGACATCGAACAGCCCGATGAGTACGAACGCCGCCGGAAGCGCCAGGGCCATCACCTTCAACATTCCGGCGAGGCTCTCGCCCGCGCGCTCGCCCAGGGCGAAGCCGGGGCCCAGGCGCCCGTAGAGCCAGGAGGAGGCGACCGCGGTGACCAGGAGCCAGGGCACGACTTGCGCGAAGCGACTGCGCTTTTTTTCTCCCTTGTCCTTCATCCCAGCACCCACGCCATCGCCGCCGCGACGACGATCGCCCCCACCAGCGCCAGGGCGTTTCGCAGCACCGCTATCTTCCATCCGAAGAACCTGGCTTCTATCGGCAGCGTGAGGACGCCGACCATCATCAGAGACGTGATGAACGCGCTGAGCACGGCCACCGACGCGCCGTGAGCCTTGAGCACTCCCGCCAGCGGGTAGGCGACAAACCCAGGCATCAAGATGACGCCGCCCACCCCCAGGGCCGCGAAGAAAGAGAGCGGCCCGCTGCCGGACAGAATCCGTTCAATGAGCGCGGGCGTCACCGCGGCCATTACTACGCTCACCACCGCGAGCATGCCGAGCAGCATCGGCAGGATCTTCCGGAACATTCTGACGCCTCGCACCAGCGCGAGCCGGGTCTTTCCAAGGTCGGCGATAAGCGAGGCGCAAAGAGCCACGCCGGTGATGAGCCACAACACGGTCATGGCGTGGTCGAACCTCCGCTTTCCCCCGGTGCGACCCCGGAACGGCAGAGCACGGCGAGAACAAGCGAGGCCTCGTGAGCTTCCATGCTTCGGGTGGTGGCACCTCCCGGAACGAACACCGCGCCGGGGGTGACGACGAGCGTCTCGTCTCCCTCGGAGCGGAAGGTGACCCGCCCGGCAAGCACCACGAACACCACGTCCTCCTGCATCTGGCACGGAGGGATCTGCGCACCGGCCGCGAGCTCAATGCGCCGGACCTTCATCTGGTCGTGCTCGAGCAATACTGACGCTCCGAAGCCCTCCATACTGGCTGCCGTTCCGCCAAGATCGAGTTGCACGAGGCTCACGGCGCAGATCTTTTCGACTTGAGGGCAGCGACGATCTGCTGTTTGGTCACCTCACCCTGGAGTAGCTCCAGGACAACGTTCTCTCCGTCGACGAAGTAGATCGCGGGCAGCGCCACCATGGGCCGCTGCTTGCGATATGGATCGACCTTCGATCCTTCGGTGTCGACTCGAAGCCGCCCTACTGGCACTCTCGTCGGCGTACCCAGCGCCTCTTGAAGAGCTGCCCAGCTGGCCTCGACGCGTTTGCGGGTGCAGTCACAAGCGTTCTGCTTACCCACGAAGACAACCTTCGCAACCTCGTCGGCAGCTGCTGTCGCCTTGACCGGCGCAGTGACAGTCGCAGCCTGCTGAGATGGGGGTACTTCTTGCTTGCAGCCCGCCAGCACTGACAGTGAGACCATCAATCCAGCCACGGCGATGACAGAAAACAATCTCTTGCTCATAGCAAACCCCTGTAACCGAAGTAGATCCCAACCAGCACGATCACCGCGCCGGCTCCTTTGCGCAGGATGTCCATGGTTCGGGTCATCTTCTTGTTCTCAATTAGTGTTTTTGCTGCGCCCATTGAGGTGCCCGCGATAAGGATCAGCAGACTGTGCCCGAGGGCGTAAACCAAGAGCAGCAAACCGCCATATGAAATCGAGGTGCCGGAGCCCGCGAGATAGGTCAGCAGCACGACCAGAATGGGGGCTGCGCAGGGTGCCGAGACCAGCCCGAATAACAGGCCGAGCACCAGCGCGCCGAGGAGACCCCGCCTCTTGGGTTGAAGTTTGTCTCCAATTGACGGGATCGGAACAGTCAGCACACCCACGAGGTGGAGCCCCATGACGACGCAGACGGCGGCTACGATCCAGTTCCAGGCGCTGGATACGTCGCCGTACATCTTGCCGGCAAGCGCTGCGACCATGCCCATCACCGTGAAGGTGACAGAGAGCCCAAGGACAAAAACCATGGAGAACCCAAATGCGCGCAAAACGCCGGGGTTTTCCTCCTTGCGCCCAGCCACAAAGCTCATCATCAATGGAATCATGGCGAGGACGCAGGGGTTGGTCGCGGTCAGGATACCGCCGATGAATACCGCCACGATCGCGAGCCATGGGTTCGTGTTGATGTACTGACCCGCGTTGGTCACCAGCTCCTCGAACATTTACGGCGACCCCTCGTCTTTGTCTTTTTTGAGCCACGCCTCGATCTGCGCAGCCTTGGGGATTCCGCCGGCGGCCTTGACCGTGCCGTCGATAACCAGAGCCGGCGTGAATGCCACGCCGTACTTCATG
Source organism: Deltaproteobacteria bacterium (assembly GCA_019314525.1). Taxonomy (GTDB): domain Bacteria; phylum Myxococcota_A; class Polyangia; genus JAFCZD01. Next base: position 4,049 of record JAFCZD010000107.1, on the reverse strand, counting down.
ATGTCTTCGAGCTTCTCGACCTTGGTCACCTCGGCGTCGGCACCTGTGTCGGCGACTACTTTCTCCACCAGCTGGTGGAGCTTGTTGCACTTGGCACATCCCGTTCCCAGGATTTCGATCTTCATCACGACCTCCTAAAACACCGCTCCGTAGAGCAGACCCGCCAAGGTAGAGAGCACCACCACCAGACCAATGAAAACCAGGGTCTTCTTGGTGCCCATCACGCTGCGAATAACGAGCATGTTGGGCAGGGACAAGGCAGGCCCGGCGAGCAACAGCGCCAGCGCCGGTCCTTTGCCCATACCCGAACTGAGAAGCCCCTCGAGAATGGGCACCTCGGTGAGCGTGGCGAAGTACATGAACGCGCCCGCCACCGACGCGAACAGGTTGGCTCCCAGCGAGTTGCCGCCCACCATAGAGCCGACCCATTCGTTCGGGATCACACCGTGCCCGCCCTCGGGACCGCCGAGCAGAAACCCCGCCACGAGCACGCCGGCGAAAAGCAGCGGCATGATCTGCTTGGCAAAGGTCCAGCTCGATTCGGTCCAGTCCACAAGCTCGTCCTTCTCGAACCAGCGCCAGATGAACCCCGCGAGCACAACAGCAAACACACCGGTGACGATCCACTTGGCCGAGTGAATGGCGGCCCACACGCCAGCGTCGCCCTCGGCCGGCTTGCCCCAGTTGGCGAAGACCAGGATGCCGACCATGGCGGCGAAGTAGACGCCTTCTTGCCAGAGCTTGCGGCCTGTCTCTTCGTCGGGCATGACGACCACACCTTCGGCCTGGCGAGCCGCCTCTTCCTTGCGGAAGAAGAGGTGCATGAGCAGTCCGATGACCACAGAGAAAGCGATGGCGCCCACGGCGCGGGCGATCCCCAACTCGGGGCCCAGCACGCGCGCGGTGAGGATGATAGCCAGCACGTTGATGGCTGGCCCCGAATAGAGAAACGCGGTGGCCGGGCCGAGTCCCGCACCGCGCTTGTGAATGCTCGCAAAGAGCGGCAGCACCGTGCAGGAGCAGACGGCCAGGATAGTGCCCGACACCGCGGCGACCGGGTAGGCCACGAGCTTGCTCGCGGCGGGGCCGAGGTACTTCATAACCGATCCCTGGCTGACGAAGACGCTGATGGCACCAGCGATGAAGAAGGCCGGCACCAGGCAGAGCAGGACGTGATCCTGGGCGTACCACTTGAGGAGCTTGAGCCCCTCGCCCACGGCGGACATGAATCGCTCGCTGCCCACCGGCAAGAACCAACAGGCGGCAAGAACCGCCAGCATGATCAGTAGCTTGGTTCGCTCTTTCACGCGCGCTCCTTACTCGCCAAAGACCACGGCCAACCGACGGCGAAGCTCGTCGCGGGTCTGCCGGAAGGCATCGAGTCGGGCTGTTTCATCACCCTCCGCATCGGCCGGATCGGGCAGTCCCCAGTGAAGACGAGTGGCCTGACCGAGGAACAGAGGGCACTCTTCTTCGCCGCACAGGGTGATGACCGTGTCGACCTGGTCCGCTGGGATTTCGGAGACCGCCTTGGAACGGTGAGCGGAGATGTCGATGCCGATCTCCTCGAGCACCGCTTTCGCCTCAGGGCGCACCTTTGTCGGCTTGGAGCCGGCCGACCAGGCCATCACGCCTTCGGGTGCCATCGATCGCGCAATGCCCTCGGCCAGCTGACTGCGCGCCGAGTTGGCTACGCAGAGAAAGAGCAGGCCGCGCGGGTTCTGTTTTCGCAGCGTATTGGCCTCGTCGATCCATTTGTCCGGTTCGGTCTTCATGGCGCCTTTCCCTCCCCGGCGCAGGTCTGCACCGCTTGCAGCTTCGCCAGGTCCCCCGGGAAGTACTTGCGCCCGAGCCACAGGGCGACGTTGACCAGTCCGATCAGGACCGGTACCTCGACCAGCGGTCCGATAACCGCGGCGAACGCTCCTCCATGGTGAATGCCGAAGGTCGCCACGGCCACGGCGATGGCCAGCTCGAAGTTGTTGGAGGCAGCGGTGAACGACAGGGTCACCGACTGGCCGTAGGTTGCGCCCACCTTCTTCGACATAAAGAAGGAGATGAAGAACATCAGCACGAAGTAGATGAGCAGCGGAATCGCGATGCGCACCACATCAAAGGGGAGCTGCACGATGGTCTCGCCCTTGAGCGAGAACATCACCACGATGGTGAACAGCAGGGCAATGAGCGTGATGGGGCTGATTTTTGGGATGAACTTGGTGTGGTACCACTCCTTGTCCTTCACCTTGATCAGCGTGAAGCGGGTGACGATGCCGGCGATGAACGGAACCCCCAGGTAGATGAAGACGCTCTTGGCGATCTCGCCGATGGTGATGTTGACCGCTACGCCCTCTAGACCAAACCAAGTCGGTAGCACGGTGATGAAGAGGTAGGCGTAGATCGAGTAAAACAGCACCTGGAAGATCGAGTTGAAGGCGACCAACCCCGCGCAGTACTCGGTATCGCCCTTGGCCAGGTCATTCCACACGATGACCATGGCGATGCAGCGGGCCAGGCCGATCATAATCAGGCCCACCATGTACTCGGGCTTGTCGTGAAGGAAGAGCACAGCAAGCGCGAACATCAGGATCGGGCCGACGATCCAGTTTTGCACCAGCGACAGACCGAGGACCTTGAAATTGCGGAAGACCGGCCCCATCTCCTCGTACTTCACCTTGGCGAGAGGCGGATACATCATCAGGATGAGGCCGATAGCGATGGGGATAGACGTCGTCCCCACGCTGAACTTGCCTAGAAGCGGTACGACGCCCGGGAACACGTATCCGGTGCCGACGCCGACGCCCATGGCCAGGAAGATCCAGACCGTGAGGTAGCGGTCCAGAAAGGACAACCTACCGACAACACCTTCTGACTCTGTCATTTCTTTTCTCCGCGCTTGGCTGCTCGCTCGGTGAGCAAGTCGGCACACGAGCTCCCCGTACAGGCCTTGGCGCTTCGCCACTCATCGAGGCGAGCGAAGAGCTCGGGCGCGATGCGGTGATCGAGCACGGCCGGCAAGAGCCCGATGACGTGCCCCTGTGCGGGCTCGGGTTCTTTGGCGATGCGGAAGTAGACCCATGTTCCTTCACGGCGGTCGTCGAGCAACCCGGCGTTGACCAGGTGCCGAAGGTGCCGGGACGCCTTCGATTGCGAGATCTCCAGCACGTCGACAAAGTCGCAGACGCACAGCTCGCCCTGTTTCAAGAGGAGGCCGAGCATCTGCAGCCGGGTCTCGTCTGATAGGGCCTTGAAAACATTGGTCAGTGTGCGCATGGCTCGTGCTCCCTGTGTTTCTATTTTCTTATACTCGGATACCCGGGTATATGCAAATAGAAACACAGGGAGCTATTTACCGCCGAGTCGCGCGAGGGCGCGTCAGGGGTCCAATCGCGGCTTGTAAACCAAGCGCCCGAAGAGACCACGCCTGCTACCCAATCCTGTGTCCCGAATCGATAGCCCCCCGCAACACAAGTCAGAATCTACACTTGCGCATACTGAGAGTCGTTGACGCAATTTGTGTTTTTCAAGAGAGCGCGTTTGTATGAGAGATCGAATGGCGAGTATCGGAAGAAACGGGGACGGCGAGGTACGCTTCAAGAGATCGTGAATATCGTCGTCGCTCATGCCGACAGCTCTGTCCCTTCGCGGAGGTGGTCCAGGTACTCCTTGAACACCACCGCCCGGTTCTTCTTGCGGTCGTCGAGCGCGTGAACAACCTCGACGGCCTCGAGCACGCGCAGCGCCTTGGCGGCGGCTGGACGTGAGCAGTCGAGTAATTCGACGACGCGGTTTACCGTCACGATGGGGTGATCGGGCAGAAGGTCAAAGAGGCGAATACTCATCACCGTGGCGTCTTCACGGGCCATGAGTTGTGCACGGCTTTGTGCGACGATTTCATGCAGCCGACGCGCGGTGGCGACAGCCTCCTCGGCCACAACCGCGACGCCTTCGAGAAAGTACGAGAGCCAGCCCTCCCAGTCGCCGTCGGTGCGCACCGCGGCGAGTCGTCGATAGTATTCCTGGCGGTGGGTCTTGAGAAAAAGACTCAGGTA
>JAFCZD010000510.1 GCA_019314525.1 Deltaproteobacteria bacterium | reverse complement strand
CACTTTCCCTCCTTCTGGCTTGTGTCTTTGGACTCTGGGCTTGCGACAAAGGCGAACTGGGCGCCGCAGATGGCCAAGCCCAGTTTGACGGAAACCAGCAGTCCTCTGACGGCAGCATCACCAGCACTGATGCTCTTCAGACCCGCCATGAGAGCGGGGTATTGCCCAAGAGCGACGCGCTGAGCAGCACCACTCTGTCGTACCAAGGTCCTGCAGAGGTTTGGGTCCTCGAGGGCAGCGAAGGACACGTCGGTTTTCGCGTTGAAGCTGGGCCTACGGGAGACGCTCAGTCGGTCACCGTCTCGGTGGCCGGCACGTCTGATGACAAGCTCCTCCCTGCGGCGGGGGTCGAGGCGCGTTGCACACTGAGTGTTAACGGCTGTGAGGGCCACCTGATCATCACGCCCGCTCCGGGTGAGTTGGGCAGTGGCTCTGTTGAACTCGAGATCAACGATGGTGCGCAAGCGAAGACGGTGACGCTCGCGGTGAAGGTGGAAGCGACAGTGGTCTCTACGTCTCCACGCTATGTCTCAGCGCACGCCGATGGCAAGGGTGACGGCAGCATGTCCTCGCCTTGGACCATGGCCCAAGCGAACACCAACGCCTCTGCCGGAGACACGGTGAGGATCGGGCCGGGGCGCTATCAGACGGGTCTTGTCCCCGCGAAGAATGGCACCGCGGCCGCGCCGATCCGCTTCGTGGCTTTGCAGCGTCGTCGAGCCATCATTGAAGATAATGGGTCAGAGTCACATCTGCTGAACCTCGATTCTCGCAAATACATTCAGGTCTCGGGTCTGCGTTTCGAGGTGAAGAGTTCTTCGGGCCTGTCTAGCTTCGACGACTCTGAGTTTGTGTCGGTGGACGACAGCACCCTCCTTGGTTATGGCGTGTTCGTGAGCGCTGGAGTGAGGATTGATGGGGCTAAGAGCCTGGACCTGCGCAATACGCGCATGGAGCGCTCTTTTCACAACTTGATGGTCGTGCAAAACAGCGCCAACGTGCGACTCCAAGGCGTAGTCATCGGTCGCTCGGGGCATGCGCCGATGTTTGCCGGCGCTGGCCTCGAGAGCATGATCATTCGTGGTAGTGCCTTCCTCGCCGGCTGGGGACGCCCGGCGGGGATCTCCTATGGCCCAACCGGGTTGCTCTTTGAGCGCAACGTGGTGAGCGGAGGCATCGATGGACATCGATCCGCCGGCGCAGAGATGAAGGTGACGGGTACAGGCGGGATTTACCGCTACAACCGCTTGCATGACAACGGGCCAGGGGCGTTCACGATGAGAGATGGTGGTGGCGATAGACGTATCGACCACGTTCGCCTCTATGGAAATGTGGTGCACAATAACTCTGGGCAGGCCTTCTGGTTGGACAGCGTTGGCGACGGGATCTTTCGCGACATTGCTTTCCAGAACAATGTCTTCCTCGACAATGACGCCAACGGCGCTCGGTATCATTTTCGTGGTTCGCGTGTGTATGGGGAGGTTCGCATGACCAGCAACCTCTTTCACCACACCGCAGGAGCTGCGCCAAACCCAACGGAGGTGGTGGGTTGTCCCGATGATGGCAACCTCTTCGAAGCTCCAGGCTATGTGGACGTTGCGCGACACAGTTACCTCGAGTTGCAGGCTTCGAGCCCTCTCGCCGAGGGTGGCACCCCCCTGACTCAGACCCTCTTTGCAGGCCACGGCCGAGACCTTCAGGTCAAAGATGCGTGGTGGGCGTTCGATGGCTTCTCCTTGCCAGGTGAGGTTGGTGATCTGATCCAGGTGGGTTCCGAACAAGCGCGGGTGGTGGCTGTGGACCAAGCCAAGGGCGTGATCACCGTGGACCGAGATCTGACCTGGGTTTCAGGCGTTCCCGTGAGCCCAGCGTGGCAGGGAGCTGCACCGAGCCTCGGATGTTTCGAAGAGGGTGGTGGGCTTGAGCACCTGGGCATCCTCTCCTCAGTGGGCACGGCCGGAAGTGGTGACGTGGTGCGCTTCGAAATCCTCGGGGCGCAGGCAGACGCACAGGTGGTCTGGCATCTCGGAGACGGCACGCGCGCTACGGGCAGGGTGGTAGAGCACGCCTACAACGCTGGCGAGGGTCGCTTTGGTGTCAGGGCGTATGTCTATGGTGGCAAGTCCTGGCAGAGAGCGGCCACGAGCCTCTTGATCTCAGACCCCGTCCAAGGTGCACCCGTGGTGTTACTCGAGTTCGATTTGGATGATGAAGTCGCCAAGATTCAGACGGACAGCTGGAGCCGCCCCATGGCCGACATCCGTCGCGTTGATGCGCCCAGAGGCAAGGGCGTACGCATTGAGGTTTCGGCGGTTGATGGAGGTTTGCAATCACGATTCAGTCCGGGATGGGATATCAAAGCCCACCCGATCATGAAAGTCTCGTATCGCATCGACAGCGGCATCGATCTCGATGTGAGCTTGGTGGCTTACTCAGATGGCACGAGCGTAAGGACTCGCTCTGTGACCGTAGGGGGAACAGGGGGGCTTCTGACGGCCGACGGTAAGTGGCACGAGTTGAAGATCGACGCTGGGCAGCGCAATGACTTTCCGGATGCGACCCACCTGCTCGGTGTCTCCTTCAATGGCCCCAAGGGACAGGGCGTGGGCAAAGGGTATGAGTTTGACTGGGTCTGCATCTCCGCAGCTGGGCAGTGCTGAAACACTCCGTTCTTCACAGCGGCAGCGGCTTCGCCCGCTGCTAGCAATCTGGCATTAGGAGAAGAAGCAGACTCCTGACCCCAGTCTGGAGACTCCCGACTCCAGATCAGGAAAACCATGCAATGAGGCGCCCGAAACTGTTGAGTTTTATTGGCTCCGCAGTTGGTGTGCATCTTGCAATTTCGTCAATCTATGAATCAGATGGTTACTGCCATTGAAGTGTATAAATCCACCCGCGAGCTGCGGCTGCTCGCTGGGAGTCGTGTGGTGAAAACCTTTAAGGTGGCGTTTGGTCCGGCTTATCTGCAGGGTGACAAACGACGGCAAGGTGATAACCGCACACCAGAAGGGCGGTACACTATTACAGGCCACAATCCAGGTAGCCACTACCACCGCTCGCTGAGGGTCTCCTATCCCACCCCTTCTGAAAAGCGCAGGGCAAAAAGCCTCGGCATCAACCCAGGCGGTGACATCATGGTGCACGGCTTGGGAGCGAAGAGGGCGTGGGCGGGTGAGAATCATGTAATGGTTGACTGGACCCAGGGGTGCATCGCAGTCACCAATGAGGAGATCGAAGAGATCTACGCCATGGTTCCAAATGGGACGCCGATCACCATCTTCAATATTGGTGTGCGTCCAGCGTAGATTTCCCCCATCAGAGGGCATTGGCCAGAACGATGGCCAGAACGATGGCCAGAACGATGAGTCAGGTGCTAAGAGACGGCACATGACTCTACCAAAGCGTGCCCTCAGCTCTTCAACGTGCCTTTGCATGGTGATGTTGTTGTGCTGCAACACCGAAGAAAACCGTCAACCTGATTCCTCACGTGTTGACGCAGGTGTCCAGGACGTCGGCGTGGAGCGAAGCCTCGTCGATTTGCCAAGTGAACTTTCGCGAAGCGATCGTTCACCTGGCGATCTCGCCCCTGATATCAGCACCGAGCCAGGCCTCTTCGAGCTGCAGACCCCAGAGCGCCATCTGAAGCTCTGGTGGTTGGGCGGTGGCGTTGTGCGCTTTCACTACCTACCCGTGGGCAGCCCTGCGCAAGCGGAGCGGGGTTGGACTATGGCTGTGGACGCATGGCCCACAGAGCCGCTCCTGGCGCGAGACGATGGACAGCGTTGGGTCATCAAGACAGCAGCGTTTTCGATCTTTGTGCACAAGAGCGATGCCAGCGTGCGCATCGAAGGTCCCCAGCGGCAGGTGCTTTTCGGGGAAAAGTCGCAGGGCAGCAGCGCGTACTCCCGCAAGGTGATTGTGGAGCTGCCAGCTGATGCACATATCTATGGGCTCGGCGAAAAGCTCGGCCCCCTGGACAAGCGCGGTATGGCGTTGCGCATGTGGAATACCGATGTGCTCGAGGACGGTAGCTTCAACACCGATGAAGATCCTCTCTACCAATCCATCCCCTATTTCATCATGCACCGGTCGGGGAAGCCCGCCGTTGGTGTCTATCTGGCAAGCACCTTCGAGACGCGCTTTGATCTAGGCAAGGCGCGTGCTGATGAGCTGAGCTTCGAGACCATGGGGGGTGACCTTGACTATATCTTCATCTACGGCCCCTCCATCAAAGAGGTCGTCCGTGGTTTCACAGGTCTCGTCGGTCGCATGCAGCTGCCGCCCCTTTGGGCTCTTGGCTACCACCAATGCAAGTGGAGCTACAGCCCCGAGTCAGAGGTGCGAGCCATAACGCAAGAGCTGCGCGCGCGAAAAATTCCCTGTGATGGGATCTGGCTCGACATCGACTATATGGATGGTTTCCGCTCTTTTACCTGGAGCCCCACGGC
>JAFCZD010000509.1 GCA_019314525.1 Deltaproteobacteria bacterium | reverse complement strand
TTGCCCTCACCGCATGGTTCGGTGTTGGTCCAGGTCGATCCAGCGGCTAGCCGGGACAGCGTCGCCGAGGCGCTACAGCAGCTTTCGAGCTGGGTGGAAGACAACTGGGACACCGAGCGTATCCGGCTGGACGGGATGTCCGTGCCCGAGTTTCCGAAAGAGCCTGATCTCTTGAATTGAGCGCTCGCTCGATCTAAGGGCACGCTCGATCTAAGGGCACGCTCGGCGACGCAGAAGAAGCTCCACCGCTCGGTGCAGCACCTCGGGAAGAGGTCACAGACACACGATTCGCAGGGGCAGCCCCCACAACCTGGCGCGGGGTGGGCGGTGCACATGGCGCGGCAGTCTCCACAATCACGCTCACAGGTGTCGCACGTCTCGCCGCGCTCGGGCTCACACATCCCATTGCCGCAGCATGTCCCACAGTCGAGAGTGCAGGTCTCACAGGATTCGAAGGGCGGTTCACATGTGCCGTTTCCGCAGACCGCAGGGCAGACGCCACAGTCTGTTGGACAGTTGGCGCAGGTTTCGTCATTCCAGGGTTCACAGTAGCCGTTGCCGCAGTTTGGGGGACATTTGCCACAGTCTCCGGGGCAGGTGTTGCAGGTCTCGCCACGGGAGGGTTCACAGATGCCATTGCCGCAGCATGTCCCACAATCTTTGGGGCAGGTAGCACAGTTTTCATCTGGGGAGCAGGCGCCGTCGCCACAGGCCACAGGGCAGGGCCCGCAATCTTTCTCACAGCTCTTGCAATCTTCACCGTAGATCGCCTCGCAGCTGCCGTTGCCGCAGCATTGGCCGCAATCTTGGGGGCAGGTGGCGCAGCCTTCGTTGCTTTGGCATTTCCCATCGCCGCATGTGGGCGGGCAGGCGCCGCAGTCATTGGGGCAGGTGCGACAATCCTCGCCGAGGCTCGTCTCGCATTGGCCGTTCCCACAGCAGTTGCCGCAATCCTGTGGGCATGACGCGCAGCTCTCTGTGTCGGCGTCACAGCGTCCGTCGCCACACTCAGGAGGGCAAGGGCCACAATCTTGCGCGCACGTCGCGCACGTCTCTTTGAAGAAGGGCTCGCAGCGTCCGTTGCCACAACACTCGCCGCAGTCTTGTGGGCAGATCAGGCAGCTCTCGCTGCTATCGCAGCGGTTGTCTCCGCACTTTGCTGGACAAGGCCCACAGTCGAGGGAGCATGAGGCGCAGCTCTCGCCAAAGGCAGCTTCGCATGTGCCGTTGCCACAGCATTTGCCACAATCTTGGGGGCAGGCGTAGCAGGTCTCTGTGCCATGGCATTGGCCATCGCCGCATTGAGCGGGGCAGGGCCCACAATCGCGCGTACAGGTGGTGCAGGTTTCGCCGAAGGCCAGGTCGCAGCGTCCGTCGCCACAGCAGAGGCCGCAATCAAGGGGGCAGGACGAGCAGTTCTCGCTGGCAGGATCGCATGTGCCGTCTCCGCAGCTGGGGGGGCAAGGCCCGCAGTCTTGGGGACAGTTGAGGCAGACCTCGCGGTAGTGTTGTTCGCAGACGCCGTTGCCACAGCAGTCGCCACAGTCGACGGCGCAGCTTTGGCAAGTCTCACCCGTCTCGCACTTCAAGTTCCCGCATTTGGGCGGGCAAGTGCCGCAATCTCGGGGGCAAGTGGTGCAGCTCTCGCCATAGAGGGCTTCGCATTTGCCGTTGCCGCAACATGAACCACAGTCTTGGGGACAAAGAGCACAGGTTTCCTTAGAGCTGCATTTGCCATCCCCGCAGCTGGGCGGGCAGACGCCGCAATCCATCGCGCATGTATTGCAGCTCTCACCATAGAGTGGTTCGCACTTGCCGTTGCCACAGCATGAGCCGCAGTCTTGAGGGCAAGCCTGGCAGCTCTCGGTGGCGAGATCACAGCGACCATCCCCGCAGCTGGGTTTGCACGGGCCGCAGTCTTTGGGGCAGCTGTCACAGTTTTCGCCTAGGAAGCTCTGACAGCGCCCATCGCCGCAGCAAGAGCCGCAGTCTTGAGGGCACACGAGGCAGTTTTCGACGAAGGGGGCGCATTGGCCGTCTCCGCAGACCGTTGGGCATGGGCCGCAGTCCCGGGGGCAGGTGTTGCAGGTCTCGCCCAGGTAACCCTCACAACGGCCGTTGCCACAGCAAAGCCCGCAGTCGAGGGGGCAGCTTTGGCAGTTTTCATTGAAATCGCATTGGCCGTTGCCGCAGGAGGGCGGGCATGGGCCGCAGTCACGCGAGCACGTTGAGCACGTTTCGCCTAACCCAGGGTCACAGCGGCCGTCACCACAGCAGAGGCCACAGTCGCGGGGACAGGTGCTGCAAGACTCACCCCGCGCAGGGTCGCAGCGGCCGTCGCCGCACTCGGGCGGACATGCGCCGCAATCCCGTGGGCAGCTGACGCAATCTTCCTTGAGCTGTTGTTCGCAACGGCCATTGCCACAGCTGGGCGTACACTTGCCACAATCTTGTGGGCAGCTCTCGCAGGATTCACCCTTGAGGGGGTCGCAATAGTTATCACCGCAGCTGGTGGGGCAGGGGCCACAGTCGCCTGGGCAGGACTGGCAGTTTTCATTGGCTGCGCAGCGTCCATCACCACAGGTGCCAGGGCAGGCGCCGCAATCGCCAGGACAGGACGTACAGCTCTCGCTGGCTTCGCATTGCCCGTTGCCGCAGACATCGGGGCAGGCGCCGCAGTCGCCGGGGCACGAGGTGCAGCTCTCGTTCACCGAGCATTTGCCATCGCCGCAGCTCTCGCACTCGCAATCAGCGGGACAGCTTTCGCAGCTCTCGTTCGCCTTGCAGGTGCCGTCTCCGCAGTAGAAACACTCTCCCTGATCGTTGCACTCGCAGTCGGCCACCCCAGGGGGGCAGACGCCCTGCACTTTGGTGCGGCCACAGCCTGTGAGGGCTGTGGTGGCGAGGATGAATAGACCGATAGCAAACGCCGCGCCCACACAGGAGCGCACAAGGGGGGTGCCAGACATGAGAGGCCTCCGTAACACCTATGGTCGGGGATCCCTGCGCTGGCGTCAAATAGTGGTCAATACACGTCGGTGGGTTGTTCCCAGTCGCGCACGAGTTGACGGTCGACAAGATCGAGGGTTGTTGGGCCGTGGGGGTCGAGGGCCCAGCGCAGGCGGCGTAGGCCTTCGATGAGGTCGGCTTCGTCGCCACAGGTGGAGAGGCGCAGATAGCCCTCCATGCCGAACTCGACGCCGGGCACTGTCACCACCAAGGCTTTGTTCAGAAGAAACTCAGAAAACGCTGTAGAGTTAGGGTGATAGCGGCTGAAGTCGACAAAGCAATAGAAGGTGCCACCGGGTGCTGTGGGCTTGATACCCTCAATGGCTTGCAGTTCGCGTAACATCACGTCGCGGTTCTTTTCGAGCTTGCAGCGCAAATCTTCGACGCAGCTTTGGTCGCCGTGAATCGCCCCCATGGCTGCCTTCTGAAGCAAGTGTGAGGGGCCAGAGGTTTGGTGGCCTTGAATGCGGGCCATGACCTCGATCAGTTCGGGGTCTGCCACGGCCCAGCCTGTGCGAAAGCCGGTCATCGCGTAGGTCTTGGAAACAGCGTTCACCACGACCAAATGCTTCAGATCGTGCGCATGGCGGTAGATCGAGAGCGGCTCACGGTGATCGAAGACCAGGCGGTGGTAGATATCGTCCATGATCAAGACGATTCCGCGCGCCTCACAGAGCCGGACGACGCCCGCGATGAAGCTCTCGTCATAGACAGCGCCGCATGGGTTGTTGGGGTTGTTGATCACAAGCACTTTGCACCGGGGCGACAGGCACTCTTCTACGTCCTTTAGGGAGGGAAAGAACGAACCATCCGCGGCGTGGATCGGCACCGGCGTTGCGCCACAGAGCTTGGCCATCTCCGGATAGCTCACCCAATAGGGCGCTGGGAAGGCGACCTCGTCCTCGGGGTTCACGAGAGCCTCGAGAGCGGTCATCAGGGCTTGTTTGGCGCCTGCGCAGGCGATCACGTTCTTGCGTTCGATCTCCTGCTGGTAGTGCTCACGGGTGTACTCGATGATCGCGTCCTTCAACTCGACGGTGCCGCTGGCTGGCGTGTAGCGGATTTCACGCGAAAAGAAGAGCTCCTGGCTCTCATCAATGGCCTGCTGGGGTGCCTTGCCTTTCGGCTCCCCGCTGCCAAGGTGGATGATGGGCACCTTCTGGCGGCGCAACTCCGCGACGCGAGCGTTGAGTTTGAGTGTGCAGGATTCGCTGATGGTGCGGGCTATGCGGCTGTAGGGCATCAGAAGCCTCGGAGGTTACGACCTCGGCATCTTAACGGGCTCATGGTAGCGAAGACAGCAAGATGAGCACCCAAGGTGGAAAAAATGGTGTTAAGACCCCCTGCATGAATTCGACCCGTCATCGTCTCTTCGTCAGCGTGAGCCCTGGGCTTGAGGAGCTCTTGGAGCGCGAGTTGGCCGGGCTCACGGACGCGCGTCTGCAGCGGATGGAAGGGGGCGTCGAGCTGGCGGCGGAGGAGGCTGGGCTGTGGCATATCTGTCGCGGGAGCGCCCTCGCAGAGGGGGTCGCGCGCACCTTTGAGCAACTCGAGGGCCGCGTGGCGCGGCTCCCCCTGCACGCTTTCTTAGCGCGGGGTGGGCCCTTGCCGCGCATACGGGTCGTGTGTCGACGCTCACGTCTTTATCATTCGGACGCTGTGGCCGCGCGAGTAGAGGGGGTGTTGCGTCGGCGATTGAGTTGCAGCGAGGCGCCTCCAACCCAACTGCTCCATGTACGTCTCGAGCATGATCAGCTTCAACTCTCGGTGGACGCGGCGGGTGAGCCTTTGCACCGTCGAGGGTATCGTAAGCACATTGGCGCTGCGCCCTTGCGTGAGACCCTCGCCGCGGCCGTGGTGCAGGCTGCGGATTATCGGGGCGGGCCCCTTTGGGACCCTTTCTGTGGCTCGGGCACCCTCGTTATCGAGGCGTTGAGGCGCTCATCGGGGGTTCTTCCTGGGGCTGGACGCTCCTTTGCTTTTCAAGGCTGGCCCACGCATGAGAGCGCGGCCTACACCGCGTTCTGCGAGGATGCTGGGGCAGCTCCTGCCCAGGCCGATGTTTCGCCGCTCACAGGTGTCATCGGCTCTGATCGTGATCAGCGCGTCTTGGGTGCGGCTCAAGACAACGCCGCTCGGGCAGGTGTGGAGGGCGTCCAATGGATCCACGGCAGCTTCGAGGAGGTGGTGGACGCGGTGCCCGAGGGCGCTACGTTGATCGCCAACCCTCCCTACGGTCGACGGCTTCACGACCCGCATCTGTCGCGCACCTATGTTCAGCTCGGTGAGGTGCTTCGTCGGCGTCGCGACCTGGGCCGCGTCTTGTTGCTGGATGGGAGCGGTGGGCTCTTGTTGAAGACACGGCTCTCCTGGCGCGCCCTGTGGAGCTTTCAGAACCGGGGGCTGCCCGTGCGCATCGTGGAACTCTCACGTGAGGGAGTAGAGAGCTAGCTCACGGGATCGACGAAAGCACCGTGACGCACCAAGCGCAGCATATTCTCTAGGTAGGTGTCGTCCGTCTCAGCGTGGCGATCGCCCGTCATCATGTGGGCGACTTCTGGCTTGCACTCGAAATAATGCACCACCATGGAGAGCATTTGAGCGATGAAGCAAGCGCCATCGAGATCGCTGCGTACCTTGCCAGCGTGCTGTGCCTCATTGAAGATCTCCACCAGCTGCTGGTTGAATTCGACATCAACCCATTTGCAGCTGGGATCATCCTCAAGCAGTGTCCAGCCGATCATGCGCACCAGGTGGGGACGTTGCTGTAGAAAACGGAAATAGGCGCGGATTGAGCCCTCAAGAAGTCTTGTTGGGTCGCTGTCGCGGTCGTGAAGGACTGAGGCCTGTGCTGAGAGGTGTTCAGCCCAAAGGCGCCCTCGCACCTCCGACCAGAGCGCCGCCTTTGAGTGAAAATGGTGGTGGATCAGGCTCTTGGTTACACCCGATCGCTTGGCGATCTCACTCAACGCGGTGTCTGCGTAGCCGTGGCTCGTGAAGAGTTCTTCCGCGGCGTCGAGGATCGTCTGCCGCGTGATCATGGTGTTCTGCTGGCGGCTCGAGCCACCCTCTACCAAACTTGTCATCCAAATGACCCCCTGAGGTTGATTCGCTGGTTGTTGTCCAGCCATCTCGTCAGGCGCGAGCAAGTCGCGTCCCCATCCTTAATAAACAAAGCCTAGGCTGTGACTGACTCAGCGTCCAGGGTGAGGGAAGGGTCTTTGGAATACATTATTGATTACAGGACTCTACCGCGTCTGCCGCTCGCTTGGGCGGAGGGCTCTTCGCGGCTTTGTTTATCTGGTCTTTATAAAGACCGCTGTCTACTTCTTGATGGTGGCCTTTTCGACGATGACGGAATAGGCGTACCCAGCGCCAAAATCCTTGTCCACCGCGAGCACGCCTTCCACGGTGACGATGTCACCAACCTTCGCGCTGGCTTGGGTTGTCACGGTCAGGTCGAAGGTCTTGTCTGCCACAGCGCCTGTTCCATCCTGGATGTGCAGCCAATTTCTTTTCATGATGCCCGCGTTGAACTTCGTGACCTTGCCCCGCAGGATGATCTTCTTGTTCGCCAACTCTTTGCGCTTTGTGAAGATCTCGACGACGGTGTGGCCTCCTTTGGCTTTTTCCACCTTGGCCGCGACCTTCTCCAGCTTGTGGCCACCGGCGTGCGCAGCGCTCACGCTGCCA
>JAFCZD010000106.1 GCA_019314525.1 Deltaproteobacteria bacterium | reverse complement strand
CCAAAACCTGTGACAACTTTGACCCGATTGGCTTCTGTGAGGGCTCTCCAACAGGTACCGTCGCTGCATGTATCCTCGCTGACACTGGCGGCACGAGCCATATGTGTGCTTTCCTTTGCAAGGGCCCAGCAGGCGAGACTCCCTGCCCCAGCACCATGGTGTGTGCTGCAACAGATAGCCCCGTGGGTAGCGGCCAGCATTTCTGTGAGCCCCCGCTCTAGTCGCCACCAGCTTCGGCGTTAAGTCAGTTTTCACTATCGGGGCCCCCTTCGTGTGGGGGCCCCATTTTTTTGCCATGACACAGGTTCTGCTATGAGACGACAGCTCGCATCTCTCCTCATCGCCAGCATCTTCTTGGTCACCGCGTGCGGCGGCGAAGACGTGCTCTCCGTGGACGCTAGCGTCACGGCAGACCTACCACCCGACGAACCCTTTGGACGCGCCTGTGACAACCCTGGTAGCCTCTGTGCAGAAAAGATCGATGAGGCTCCGCTGAGCTGCATTGCTACCCGTGGAGGTGCCACAGGGCGAGGCTTCTGCACGCTCAACTGTTCGACACCTGTGGGCGCCGAGTGCATGGGCGTGCCCAATGGCACCTGGGCGTCATGCCTGATCAAGGGCCTCCAGCCGGACCCGAACATTCCGCCTCCCTATTTCTGCGCGTTTCTTTGTGAGACACCAAGCCAGAGCTATGCGTGCCCCCCCACCCTCATCTGCCTCGAAGAAAAGGATGGGAGCGGTCGACGCTTCTGCGGCCCTCCTGCCTTGTAGCCCCATCCACAGCCAACACGGTTCTTTGGCTCGCAGAGAGGCGTCGTGGTACATCTTGGCCAAGGAGAGGTGATGCCAGGACTAGAGGGGCTCTTTCGCAAAGGCTCGAGGGGCCGCGCACGGCTGCAGTGGCGCATCAGGCGTCAAACGCGCGTCTTGATCAGCGTACTCCTTTTGCTCCTACTCTTTGGCAGTAGCGTGCTGCTCTACCAACGCTCTTTGCAGCAGGACAGCACCCTCGCTGGGGTGTGGATTGGCGGCGAGGAGCTAGGCCCACTCACACGTGCTGAACTCCCAGCGGCCTTGGACCAGTTCGCGGCTCGCGTCGTCGGACGCACCTTCGCTTTCCGCGTGGGCAAGTATGGCATGCGGGTCACGGTCGGAGATCTTGGCGCCAAGGTCGACAGCAAGCTCCTCGAAGGAGCGCTGATCAAGATTGGCAAGACAGGAGACGTCCTCGATGACATCTGGACACGGGTGCAGGCCCGGCGTGGGCGGCTGACGCTGCCTGTCCCGCTCACCCTCGACAAAGAGCGCGCCATGGGCTTCTTCCAGCAGCTCAAAGGTCGCGTTGACCGTTCGGCCATCGAGCCCCGCATGGACCTTGAAAAGCAGCAGGTCATTGCGGGGCGGCGTGGGTTTCGATTGCGCCTCTTTGAGGCCATCGCCGTCACCGAAACTGCGCTACGAGCGGGTAAGTCCTTCGTTGAACTTCCCGTAACAGTGATCCAACCAAAGCGAGGTTCCCAGCTGGCGAACATCGATATCAGCCATGTGCTCGCAAGCTACTCCACTGTCTACAGCTTGGCAGACAAGGATCGTGATCGCAGCCACAACCTCAAGGTTGGTGCGAGCAAGATCGATGGCTTCGTGTTGCAACCTGGTGACACCTTCTCGTTCAACAAAGTCGTGGGAGCGCGTACCCGCAAAGAGGGTTACCGCATGGCCGCGGTGATCAGTCAGGGGGAGCTCGTCGATGGCATGGCGGGTGGTGCCTGCCAGCTCTCGAGCACGCTCTTTGCTGCCAGCTTCTTCGCGGGACTAACCCTGGAGAGTTCTCGCCCGCACACCATCCCCAGCGGCTACATCAAGATGGGCCTCGATGCCGCTGTGGCCTACCCCACCACCGACCTCGTCCTGAAGAACCCCTACGCCTTCGCCGTAGTGCTGCACCTCAAGGTGAGCCGCGGCAAGGTCCATGTGCGCCTGCTCGGCAAGAAGCGGCCCTATAGACGCATAGAGTTCAAGCGCATCCTCAAGCGGCAGGAACCCTTCAAACGTGAAACACGAGATGCGCCGTCCCTTCCCAAAGGGGTGAACATCGTCTCACAGCGAGGCATCCCTGGCTTCGTCATCGAGCGACGGCGCCTCTTTTATGCAGAGGGCAAAAACACCCCCATAAAAGTAGAAAAGCGAGAGCTGCGCTACCCTCCCACCACGGAGTACACCAAGCAGGGCAGCGGCCCACCTCAGCCCGACTTCAAAGCGCCCCGCAGTAGAAGCCCCTTCGGCGAGGTCAAGCCGGAGTACACGCTTTCCCAGTGAGGGCCTCACGCTCTTCTTCAACCAGTTGATCGGTAGCATCCCGGTAGAGCTGGGCCGGGTGCACGATCAGTTGTAGCGGCCTTCGCCACCATCCATCGTTCCTGCGAACGCGGGTGTTGGGACATTAGTCCAGTCATTCCCGCGAACGCGGGAATCGAGTCTTTCTTCTAGATCTGTTGGATGGCGCAGTGTTCGACGGGGCCCAGAGTGTCGCATAGCGGGGGACCATGGGGTGGCGCCACCAAGGATTTCGCGAGCATGACGGATGTGGTGGCTCAGGCAACTGCACCTGCGTAGGCTCCGCTTGCTACAGTCGGTCGTGCACCCGCTGGGCCTGACGTCTTGACAGCGGATCCACGCTCTGCTAATTCCGCTCGGACTTGTTTTGGCGCCATAGCTCAGCTGGTTAGAGCATGCGGCTCATATCCGCAGTGTCCGGGGTTCAAGTCCCTGTGGCGCCACTGAGAAGCCCGGCAGAAGTGCTGGACTTACATCGACCTTTGATGGTTGACACCTGGGCGGAGCTTAGCTATTAGCACCGTCGGTTCTTTGAAAAGAAAATCTAATCGGGGATCGTCTAATGGCAGGACGCAGGATTCTGGTTCCTGCTATCTAGGTTCAAATCCTAGTTCCCGAAGCTCCGGAAATTCCAGCTCTTCCGGCCCCATAGTCTAGCGGTTAGGACGTCGGCCTCTCACGCCGAAATCCGGGGTTCAATTCCCCGTGGGGTCACTTATAAAACGGCTTGGTGCGTCTCGCGCCAAGCCGTTTCCTTTTTTGGTCAGTGGTGCCTAGATGCGCCCCACCGCCAGAACCTGCACCCCAGCGAAGCCTGGGAAGCGCCGGCAGATTCCATTGAGGCATTTGAGACCAGGTCGGTTCTCACCCGCTCGTACGTTGAGGTATGTGCTGGGCGTGAAGAAATAGCGCAGGGACCCACCAAAGAAGACATGCCCCTCGGCACCCACCACGGACGGATCGCTGGTGTACTCCACTGTGGCGGCCAGGGAGAGATAGGGCGACCATTTATAACCCAGAGCGAGGTCCATCTCAGTCCACTCCACGAGGCCTAGTATCTGCTTCTGACTGCGCCGCACGAAGTAGTTCAGGTTGAGGCTATGGCGCGCTGCCAGGGGCTGTTCGATGTCGCCAAAGAAGTGGATGTCGAGGCGGTGTTTGTCCCCAGTCTCCGTGTTGCGCTCATAACGCGCGCCTGAGAGCAGGTTCCAGTGGCCGCGTCCCCCCTGCCATTGTAGCTCGAGGCCCCCATAGGGATCGTGGATTTCATAGAGCCCCTCACCATAGGTGCGCATGAAGGTGTAGTTGGCGTAGAGCATCAACTCCAACGGCCCCACCTCCCCGAGGTTGTAGTCAACTCGCAGACGAGCAGCGCCACTATCGGCGATGTCCGTGGGGTTGGAGTAGATACGCTCTAGGGTGGGTGGTTGGTGATAGGCCACGCCAAAGCCCTGAGCGCCAGGCTGGATCCCGATCTCGAAGTCCGAGAAATACTTGCCCTCGAGGTTGAAGGTCCAGTCGCCCCGGCTGAGCATCGCCGTGCTGTAAACCGCAAGTCCGCGTAGCCCATGAAGCTTGTCTGTGAAGCCGGGGACGCGGCTACAGTCCTCGTTCTCTCCGAGGCCACGGACAACACAGCCCCCACGAACAGTGCGCAGCAGGTCCACCTCAGCGCCCCAGCTGAGGTCTCCATCGAGCAAGTCTGGGATGTCCACGGTCAGACCCCAGAGGGTGTCTGTATCGTCGTCCTCTTCGAAGTGTGCAATGTGCACCCCGTGAACACCCACCTCGACCTTCTCTGCGATGTTGTAGCTGAGGCGCGCGCCGAAGACGGGCTCTTCGGGAAAGATCGCCTTGGCGTAATACCCAGTGGCCTGATCCACGTCCAAAAAGTTGAAGAAACCCGCCAAACCGATGAAGTTAAGCTCCCCTTTGCGCACCACAATCTTCCCGCCGCGAATCGTCGTGTCCTGGCCGATCTCGTCCAACTTCACCACGTTGAGCGCGATCCCACGCCCAAAGGAGACATAGAAGTCTCCCAGGGTGATGTCGAAAGACGGACGATTGATGCTCAGGTAGAGGCGCTCAGGCCAAAGAGCCTTCATGCCACCCCTGCCAGGGTCACCTCCACCATCACGTAGGAGGTGATATTGATCGACGAAGCGAATGTCCTTGTCGCGGCACTGCGTGCCCGCTGGACACGCCGAAGATTGGAAGAAGGTGTCTGCGAAGAGGTGCAGATCGAGGCGCCCACCCAAGCGAAAAACGTCGTGACTCAGCGCAAAATCGACGGTGTGAAAGATATAGTGCAGCTTGTCATCAACGTCGCGTTCATCGCGAGTGTCGTTGTCTGCCCGATACTCGTAGCTCAGCGTGCTGGTGGCCGTGAAATCGAAGGTCTTGCCAAAGAATGAAAACTCCTTGGCGACAGCCTCAGGGCTGAGCATGCTGAGGGCTATGGCGACAACCAAGCCCCCCACCCTACATCCCTGTCTCCCCACCCTGTGTCCCCTGCATCCCCCCCTGTATCCCTGTCTCACTTACGCAACGCTTCCAGGATCTCCTTGCGGATCTCGGGAAGATCACTGATCTGAAACGAGCTGCGCGTCTTGCGCACCTTGCCCTGCCGATCGAAGAGCACCGAGAAGGGGGTGGCGCGCTTGGGGTTGAAGAGGCGAACGATGGTCCCTTGGGCGTCGATGACGGCAGGAAAGGGCAGCTTCAGGCGCTTGACGGTAGGGCGTACTCGCGATCGGGTCTGAGGTTCATCAACGCTCACCGCGAGCACCACCAGGCCCTGCTTTTTATTCTCCTCGTAAACCTTCTTCAGCTGCTTCAGCTCGGTGATGCATGGCTTGCACCAGGTAGCGAAGAAGGTCATGTAGACCACCTTGCCCTTGAAGCTGCGCAAGCCAAGGGGCTTGCCGTTCCACTTGCCGTTGATGCCCTTCTCGGTGAAGTCAGGCGATTTTGCCCACACCCCAACAGGAAGGATCACCAGAGTGAACGCCAAGACTACAACCGAGAAGAAACGCATCACAGCCCCCACTAGAGGTTGGCGAGGAAGGCCTGCATCGCCTCGCCGATGGCTTGGAAGTCCGCACCCACGTCACGATAGATGATCTTCATCGTCGAGGTATCCACGAGCATATTGAAGGGTGTCGCGCTGGCGTTGAAATAGAGCCCCATGTCAAATGCTGGGTCCATGACCACGGGGAAGTTCAGTTCCAAGCTGGTGGCCCAGGTCTTGATAAACGCCGCCGTGGCGGGATCATAGTTCTCCGTCTCGAAGACGATATTGAGGAAGCCCACCCGTTCGTCGAAGGTGCTCGCCAGCATCTGCTTCTGAACCTCCGTAACCTCAGCTTGGCAGGGTCCACACCAGCCCGCTGCCACATTGACCCAGAGCAGCTTCTTCTTCTTTTCAGCGCAGGCTTCGTTGGCCAAATACCAGTCCTGGAAGGAGATCCGCTCCATGGTGTTGAGGTCGATCTTCTGGTCCTTATGAGGTTTGCAGAGGGCTCCAGGGTCCCAGAACCCGAGGAAACTCATATTTTCCGCAACGTTGTCCTTTTCTGTACCATAGGGGCCACAAGGGTAGACCTCCGGGCCGCATGTCGACGCCAGATCCACCACACCAGCCTCGAGGTAAATCGGTCCGCCTTCGGGCTGGGCTTCGTCATCCGCGCACGCCACGAGCCCTAACGTCATGCCCACTACAGCCACAAGCCCGAGGTTCTTCATGAATCGCATAGTTCTATGCTCCTGCCTACAAGGTGCGAATAAGGTGCGAATAAGATGCCACGCTTGAGTCTCATGTCAACGCGTGGAAAAGCGCTCCTCAAGATAGACTATCCCAATAGTCACCTACTCTAGCACCACGCTGGACACTGCTGCTGCTTTCGCTCATATTTCCTTTTTACCAGCGGTGCCTTCCTATCGCGCTGCCTTACCTTAGAGAGAGCAATATGTTCGTGACGCAACGTTTTATCTGGGGATTCATTGGGGCGTGGGCCCTACTTCTGGGCGCCGCGTGTTCCGACGAAGCAACCCCTGAGCCACCACAGCCCAAGCTCTATGGTGTTGCGTGTGTGGCGGACGATGATTGTGCTTCCAGCCTTTGTGTTGACGAGTTCTGCTCCAAGCGTTGCAGCAAGCTCGCCGATTGCGGACCTGTGACGACTTTCGACCCCAACACGGAGGAGCAGAAGACCCACCAATTCGTCTGTGGTTTGGCACGCGAGACCACTGTGGCCTGTTACCCCAAGAAGGTCGTCGATGAGGATCACGCCACAGGCTACGATTGCTCTGTTGGCGGCGAGATGGCGTGCGGCATAGGTTGGAAGTGCCTTGGCGTCGAGGGCTCAACTGACCGGTACTGCTCCCCTCTTTGCCAAAGCGACAAGGAGTGTTTGCCAAGCCAGCGATGTGCCAATGTCACGTTCACCCGGGAGGGTGAACCCGAGATGCGTTGTATGGAGCGCAAGTTTGGCCACCCCTGTACCATCGATGACCAATGCGGCGAGGCCGCCGATCTCTGCATCACCGACACCAATGGAAACAAATATTGCAGCAAAGACTGTGAAGGCGCAGGCACCTGCCCAGAGTTCGCCGAATGCGTTGACGCTGGAAACGGCAAGAACCAATGCAAACACAAGTCGGGATTCACCTACGCGGAAGATGGCGGTCTCTGCGATCCTTGCATCGTCCATTACCAAACTCCGCAAGAGACGGTTACAGAGCCTGGAAACTGTCTTGAAGGCGGCCTTTGCATTCTGCTCTCCCCCTACACCAACGAGACAGGCTGCGCCGCCCCCTGCACCGGAGAAGCCTGTACCGCGGAAGACCCAGATTGCGGCGATGACGGCATGAAATACAGCTGTCCTGCCAGATATGCCTGCACCATCGGCGAGCCTCATATTTGTGTCCCCGTAGTTGAAGGCCCCCAAGGGTTGGAAATCGGCAGCTGTCAGGTTAGCCGTTAGCGGTAGCTCCCTTCTCTCCTGGAACTCCCCTTGCGTTTTGGTCGTATAGCGAGAGGAGGTCCTCTCATGCTCCCGCCGCTAAAACGCTTGTTAATATTGCGCCATCTCCCCCCACGCAAGGTCGTGGGCGCCCGAGAAACACCCCGCGCGACTGAAAAGATCTCCGCTGAACATATTGAAATCGTAGCCCCTTCTCCAAGGCGTGCCCTGGCAACACGGGCCATCGAGACGGCATGGTTCGCCCACGCTGATGTGGTCTCGGCCGAGCCTGCGGAAGACGCATCCACCGCAATAAGCGACACGACTCATGCAGACGTCATCGCCCGAGCCGTGCGTCTCTCGGATGACGACTACACTCGCTTCTCCCTCGATCTTTCACCCCAACAAGTGGCTGCCCCCCCAGTTCCGGGCCTCCCCTTGCCGACCTCCATGGTTGCCCTCTCGCAGCACGCGTGGGCTCGAGCTGCGAATTGGGTCACAGCTCATCCCCTGCGCCTCGGTCTGGCAAGCACCCTCGCCGCCGCTCTCTACCTCTGGATTTCGCTGCCATCCATTGGCTACACGCCAAGACATGCAAACGCGCGTCCCCAAGCCAATAGCAGCGAACAAGCATTAGCGCTGGGCACCCAAAGTCCACACGACGTGGTACAGAAGACCGCCCAAACGTATCTTGCTGCGGCAGATCGCAAGCTCGCCGTGAAAAAACGACGCGCCCTTCGCCGTCACATCGCCAAGGCCCGCAAGGCCCTCAAACGCCGGCGCTACCGCAGCGCCCTGCGCCATGCCCGGCGCGCACTACGGATCCAACCCCACAGCCGAGTCGCCATGCACTTGAAAGCTCGTGCTCGCCGACGGCTGTGATATCAGCGGAGGGTCTGCGCGCGCAGCGCGTAGGAGGCGCCGCCGCGCGGCGCTACAAGGCGTAGATAACGAAAACCGCGGTTGCTCGCCGCCAAAGGAACTCGGTAACGCAGGGAGAGTTCACCGCGCGCTACAGGGCTGATGGCACGAATCCCATAGAGTTCCATCACCACCACCCCATCGCTGGGACCCAACGTCAGCGAGAGCACATCACCCCGCTGGAGGTCCAGGGCAAACCAATGGTCCACCCCACCATGGAGCCTGCCGTGGGTCCATCGCCCGTATTTCAAGACCCGCAGGGGTTGTACACCAGTCCCCGCTGGACGCAGAGGGTCTGGCTCTTCGCTAAAGAACACCAGCAACGAAGGTGAGCGCCGAGCTAGAGCATAAATCTGCTTGAGGGCCCTCGTCTGGACGCGCACGCAGCCAGCCGTCACAGCCCCCCAGATCAGGCTTGGCGTCACCTTGCTGTGGATAAAAAATGGGCGTTGGGCGGCACGCCGATAGCCTGGGTCCTCTCGGCCTCGCAACGCAACGGGTGTCAGCCGAAGCTGAGGCAAGCCCTCATAGAACGATGGTTCACGACGCGATGCGATGAAAAAAGCAGGGTCTCGGGCGTCTGGGCCTGAAAACCAGCGGCCCTGAGGCCCCAGATGGCGCCCACCGCGCAAACGACCGACCGCAGCGGGAAAGAGCGCATCTGGCCTGTCGCCGCTGTGGATGCGCACCGTGTGGCTGGTGAGAGACACACGCACCCATGGACGCGTTCTCGCCCCAAGGGGCGAAGATCCCACGAGGATCACAACCAAGATGAATAGATGTAACCAGACGCTCATCTCACGTACTCTTGATACGCTGAATACACGGGGGTTCGGGAGCAAGGTTTGGGAGTATAACGAAGAGCGGAATGAAAGGCCTCACCGAACATAGGACCGACAACGTACACACACCGCGAGACACACCGCGCTCAGGGCGGGTGTCTCTGCGCTGGCTCCTGCTCTCGAGCGTTGTCCACCTGCTGCTCTCGTTGGTCCTCGCCATGGCTGCGTTCGACGCTTGGATCCCCAAGAAGCTCGATATCGTCTGGCTAGACCTCGACAACCGCCTGGGCGTACCGCGACGACCCGCCCCCAAAAAGGAGGTCGTCGCCCCAGCTCCCGCCTTGAAGAAGGCGTCTGTCACCAAGGCAAAGCCTGCACCCAAAGCGAAGAAGCGCCCCAAAACAGCCAAGCCCAGGAAAAAGAGGGTCGTCAGGAAGGCCAAACCTCGTCCAAGCCCCGCTAAGGTCGCCCTTGAAGGGTTGGTTCCCGGCGACGCGGCGTTGATGCTCTTGGTGCACACCAAGAACGTGCGCGGCACGCCCTACGCCCACACCGTACGTCGTCTGCTGGAGGTGTTCTATGACCACAAGATGCTGCTCTGGGGCAGTGGCATTGACCCCATCAATGACCTCGACGCGCTGCTCATCGCCACCGCCAACCCCTACCGCGTCACCAGCACGTTCTTGGCTGCACGCTTTCACAAAGGCCCCCACTGGTTCAAACGAGGCATCGAGCGGGCAACTCGGCAGGGCTCCCATGGCACGCGCTGGTCACCTCACCCCCTCGGAGAGCTGGGACATATCCCCTCTCCCCCGCGCCTACGACACGACCCACGCAAGGTGCTGCTTCGCGAGGGGCTGATGATGATCGTCAATCCGCGTGATATGAGCGCCCTCGCGCGCCCTCGCGACAAGGTGACCAAACCGAATGTGGATAAGCCCACCAGCACCACCCTCATCGACCGACTGCATGATATGGGCAAAGAAGACGGCGAAAGGCATCACACCCTTGGCTTGGAGCTTCAAGCGATCAACCTCCAACGCCTGGTGCGCATGCCACCCGACCTTCCATCACCCCTCAACGCCAAGGTGATGATCCCCACGACCTCGCCAGCGCAGATACGCGCCCTGCTGCACTTCGCCTCGCCAGCCCTCGCCGAGCGCTTCCTTCGGAGTACGCGCGCCCGCCTCGAGGCCGCCCAGCGCTCGATCATGCTTCGGCTCTTGGGGGTGGGATCGCTGCTTGGCCGCATACACCTCAAGCGCCGAGGAAGCCAAGTCTCGGCTCGAGCCAAGCTCTCCACAGGGGAGGTGCGTGATCTTCTCGAAATGTTGCGAGGCGCGATCCCTCAGATTCACATTCCCGGTATGGCGCCACGCCGCCCATCAACGCCGCTGGCGCGCCCACCGAAGTTGAAGCCACCCGCCGCTGGCCAGAAAGCGCCTCAAAGGCTAAAAAAGGGAAAGAAACTCAAACCCGCGCCAGCGCCAAAGAAACGCCATCATGACCAACCCGCTGCCACACCCGCTACAACGCATTGAGGGACTCTTGCTCGATCTGGACGGCACGCTCTATGTGAGCGGCGCCCTCCTGCCACGCACCCTCGAGTTCATCGAGACCCTCAGCGCCCGCAAGCTTCCCTTCCTCTGCTTGACCAACAATTCCTCCGCCAGCGGTGCAGACTACGTCACCAAATTGAGACGCTTGGGGATCGAGGTGCGGGAAGACCAAGTGCTCACTTCGGGGCAAGCCACGTTGCACTATCTACTAGAGCAAACGAGCTATCGTTCAGCCTACGTCGTTGGCACGCCGGCGCTGCGCGAGGAGTTTTCCAAGGGGGGCATGTGCCTCGAGGAGGACAACCCCGACTGTCTGGTCGTGGGCTACGACACCACCCTCGATTACGAAAAACTCTGTGTGGCCACGCGCCTCTGTTTCGCCAACAAACCCTATTATGCGACGCACCCTGATTTAACGTGCATCACCGACCGCGGCCTGCTGCCCGATATCGCGGCCACCATCGCCAGCCTCGAAGCGGTGACCGGACGCCTCCCTCAGATCCTCGGCAAACCAGAACGCGCCATGGTTGACGCTGCGGCCCGTCGCCTAGGTCTCGCCGCGGAGAACCTGGCCATGGTAGGTGACCAGCTTGATACTGACATCACCATGGCCTGTCGTCATGGTCTCTTGGGCGTCCTGGTGCTCTCTGGAGAGACCTCCGGCGACAGGCTCCTGGCGAGCGATGTCGAACCCGATCTCGTGGTCACAGATGTGGGCGAGCTGGCGGATAAGCTGATGGCGTTGGCGCCTCGCTAAGTCGCTAACCCAGCTCTGCCACCAGCGCCCGGGCCGCGCTCACACGGTCTTTCGCGTCGCGAATGGGTCGCCCGACGACAATGCGATCTGCTCCTGCCAAGCGTGCCATCGCAGGCGTCACCACCCGCGCCTGATCGTCAGCGTTTGTCCCAGCTGGACGCACCCCTGGGGTGATGACCTCCATGGATTTGGGGATTGCTTCCCTCACCCGCGAGGCCTCCTGCCCCGAGCAGACAATGCCCGCGACCCCACGCTCTGCTGCGAGTTGGGCTCTTTGCAACACCGTTTGCTCAACATTTGTAGACAGGCCGGCGGCCTGAAGGTCAGCATCGCTGATGCTGGTCAAGACCGTGATGCCCAGAATGCGCGTGGCAGAGCAGGCCTCCACGGCTGCGGCCAAAGAGCGCCCGCCTTCATCCACGTGCACGGTGAGGTAGTGCACGCCGAGGCGATCCGCGACCGCCGCCGCCCGGCCCACGGTGGCTGGGATATCGTGCAGCTTGAGGTCCAAGAAGACCGGGGCACGCCGAGCGACCTCGCGCACGAGGTCAGGGCCTTCGCTCACGAAAAGTTCGAGCCCTACCTTGAACATGCCCACCTCGCCGGCGAGCTCGTCACAGAGGGCTAGCGCCTCACGTCGTGTGGATACGTCGAGGGCGAATATCAGTCGTTCTTTGGGGGTCATCATGCTCATGTCCTGGCAGATGGGGTTCGCGACTTACGCTACGAATATCTAGTGTTGCGCCGCGGAGGCGGTGCCAAATGAAACAGAGTGTCTTGGCTAGAGAAATGCGAAATGAGCCGTCTTGGAGCCGCCCTGTGCCCCTCAAGGGGCGGCGAGAAGCTGGCTCAATGTTTATGAGACAGAACACTAGAGGGGCTCGACGATGAGATCGTCAAAAATCACGGGCACATTATAGGTGGCCAAACCAACGCCTCCGGGCGCAGAGAAGGCGCCGTCGGTGTATGCAACAGTATAAGTGTTGCTGAGCGTTCCACCCGAAACCGAGCAACTAATCGTGCTGCCCCGCACGGTCGCCACCAGTTCGAGCGTGTCTCCTACACGGAATGCATCGGGCGCCGCCAGTCCCGAACGCGCTAAGCTGTAAGTCACACACTCATTAGATAAGGAGGCTGCATAAAGGGACTGATTGCCAAAATCGACAGCACAAACAAGATATCGAGCGTTACACCCCGTCGCTACGAGCGCGTACACGTGGGCGAGCAACATGACCTGGGAATGAGACCCAACACAGAGCTGGCTCACCTCAAAGTGTGTTGTAATCCTGACATCCGCGAATGGCCGCCCTGCGATCAACTGCGAGGTAGCATCAACATCATTGCAATCACCTTGTTCGTAGCTGCCGTTGTTGATCGCCCACAGCCCGGACACTGCATCCCAGGCCCTATCATCATCAAAGGACTCGACAATAGCGGTGCCTGTCAGGGTGTCCTGCTTGAAGTCGTCCTGACCGGCATCCAGGGTGTTGCTGCTCATTTCACCGCTCAAGTCTCCCAGGTAACCCTCTCCCCTGTAACCCTCTCCAGATTGCACATCCCTTGGGGCATCTGCGGGCATAACGTCTGGCGGGAACTGGTCCGGAGTCGGGAGGTCATGTGAGGAGTCGTCTGCAGCCTGAGCGTCGCCTGCGCCCGCGGCCTGAGAGTAAC
>JAFCZD010000105.1 GCA_019314525.1 Deltaproteobacteria bacterium | reverse complement strand
ATCACGCGGCGGAGCCGTAAGCACCGCCCGCAAGGTCGCCTCGGCCTCTTTGGGAGCGGCCTTCGCCTTCACGAGCGCCGCGTTCACCAAGGTCTTTTTGCTCTCATAAGCTGCCCAGTGACGATTGAACTCCTTGACCGACGCACGCATGTTTTCCAGCACCATGGCGCTGCTTGTGCCTGGGTAGCGTTTCTTGACGAGGGCGTGAATGACCTCCTGGTGCGGTTGCGGCGTGTCCCGTCGAGAGTGGGAGTGTGATGGCGGTGCAGACAGCGAGGCACCGAATAAGCTGATGCCTCAGGGTAAGTGGTTTTTGCATTTCGGACCTTTCAAGTGTGGGAAGAGAGTTACGAGAGGGGGCGTCAATTCTTCCCAGGCCTAAGGGCCGGTAGCATACTAGCTCACTCAACACCCACAAAGCAGCTTCGGTCGCGTCCCGTCTCTTTGGCCTGATGATAGAGCGCTTTGTCAGCTGCCGCGATGAGCTCTGGTGCCGATCGGCCTTTGATGGCCAGGGTGGAGGAGACCCCAATGCTGATGGTAACGATCTCGGAGGTGGGCGAGTCAGGATGACGGATGGCCAGGTCTTGCACCGATTGGCGGATCGTTTCCGCGATATGGCGAGCTCCTTCCGGCGGTGTGGAGGGCAGCACCACCGCAAACTCCTCGCCCCCATAGCGAGCCACGAGGTCACCCGCACGGTGCAGAGGGCGTCCGAGGGCCGCGGCGACCTCTTTGAGGCACGCGTCACCCGCCTGGTGGCCGCAGCTGTCGTTGTAGCGCTTGAAGTGGTCAATATCGATCATCAAGAGAGAGAGTGGACTCATGGAGCGGGTGGCTCGCCGCCAGTCGAGTGTCAAGGCCCCATCAAACGCCCGCCGATTTGCCACGCCCGTCAGGCCGTCGAGGCTGGCGAGCTCCTCGAGCCGCTGGTTGGCTGTTTTTAGCTCTTCTTGCGTCTCGACCAATTCTTGATAGAGCTGGCTTTTGTCAATAATGCCCGCAACTTGGGTCGCGATCTGCACGAAGGTCTGTTGATGCAACGCCTCGTAGGCGTGGGGCGTGCGACACGAGAAAAAGAGGAAGCCGATGGCGCGTGCTTCGACGTGGAGTGGACAGCTAAGGCTAGAACGGATGCCTTCGGCGAGCATGCGCTGGGTGGCATCTGACTGTGGATTGTCAGCCAGATATTCCCTCAAGTCATTGATGACCCGGGGTTCTTTTTGAGCCAGCGTCTTTCCCAGAGACGTCGAAAGTGGAGCTTCGAAGCCCTTCGCGATATGCACATCGGCGCTCTCGGTGCGGGCCCAGATTGCCCTGAGACACGTGCCGTCTTCGCTGAGCCGGGCGAAGCCAATGCGATCGTAGGGCAGCAGATCGCGGAAGTGTTCGTAGATATGGTCGAGGACCTCGTCCAAGAGCAACCCACGGTTGATCTGGGTTGTTACCTCCGCGAGCTTGCGCGCCTCCGCGAGCATTCGCATTGCGGTATGGCGAACCCTGTCGATCTCTTTGGTAAGTTGATTTTCCGTGGTGATCATAAGTCCTCGTTCGTTATGCCTTGCTCTCTTGCAACGGCGGTGGGCGCCTTTGATTGAGGGCTGGCGTGCCAGATGAACCTCTGTTTGTGGCGAGCCCTGTCATGCCGCGCTGCGGCAAAGCCCCTGGCCGGACGGGGGGCGGGTTGCTATGGTCGCCAGCCCAAATCGTGAGGTGTTTCGATGAAGAAGTCCCTTGTTGCTCCGCTCCTGCTTGCGCTCGCAGGCTGTCCAGGTCCAAACCCACGTGGCGTCGAGGTGCCGCCAACCAGCGGCGCACCCGCTGCGTTGGTGCAAGGCCAAGGAACGCCTGTGGCGCAGACGAAGAAGGCGCCTTCGGCTGAAGATGCCCAGGTGTTCCTCGTCAAAGCAGAGCAGGACCTCCTCGCGCAGTGGATTCGTACGGAGCGGGCGGAGTGGATAAAGTCCACCAATATCACCCACGACACGACCCAGGCCGCGGCCGCCGCACAAGAAGCGCTGGCAGCGACCATCACCCGGCTGGCTCAAGAAGCGATGCGCTTTCGGGACACTTCTGTGAGCGCAGATCTAGCGCGCAAGTTCAAGTTGCTGCGTCTGAGCCCCCCCTTGGCCGCTCCAGCCAACCCCGCAGGCCGCGCCGCGGTAGCGCGCGCGGTGGTTACCCAGCAAGCGATGTATGGCAAGGGGCGATATTGCCCTCAGGGCAAGAGCCAGCTGCGCATTCGCACGAAAAAGGGCGCCAAGCGTTGCTACGATCTCGGCCAGCTCAGTGAGCGTCTTGGCAAGAGCCGTAACTACGCCGAGCTCGAGGAGATCTGGCGCGGCTGGCGGCAGGTCTCTCGGCCCATGCGGGCGCATTTCGAGCGCTACGTCGAGCTTGCCAACCAGGGCGCACGGGAGCTTGGCTTCGCTGACGCAGGGGCGCTTTGGCGCTCACGCTTCGACATGAACCCTGCGGACTTCGAGCAGGAGGTGGATCGTCTTTGGCTGCAAGTAAAACCGCTCTACACGCAGCTGCACTGCTACGCGCGTGCCAAGTTGGCGCAGCGCTATGGCGACAAGAAGGTCTCGAGCACGGGGCCGATCCCGGCGCATCTCCTGGGCAATATGTGGGCGCAGGATTGGAGCTATATTTCGGATCTGCTCATGCCCAAGGGGCGTCGCGGCGTTGACCTAGATGGCGCTTTGAAACGCAAGGGCGTCGACGCCGTGAAGATGGTGCGCTACGCCGAGGGTTTCTTCACCTCCTTGGGCATGGACAAGCTGCCCTCGTCTTTTTGGAAGCGCTCGATGTTGACCAAGCCTGTGGGCAGGGATGTGGTCTGTCACGCGAGCGCCTGGGATGTGGACATGGTGGATGATCTGCGCATCAAGATGTGCATCAAGATCAACGGCGAGGACTTCTCTACGATTCACCACGAGCTGGGGCATATCTACTACTATCACTACTACAAGGAACTCTCGCCGCTTTACCGTGACAGCGCCAACAAGGGCTTTCACGAGGGTCTTGGCGATACGATCTCACTCTCTGTCACATCAGGCTATTTGCAGAAGGTGGGCTTGTTGGCGTCGAAGAAGAAGGTGGCATCCAAGGACGCCATCGCCCCCTTGATGGCGCGCGCCCTCGAGAAGGTGGCGTTTCTGCCCTTTGGTATCTTGATCGACAAATGGCGCTGGGATGTGTTCGCCGGCAAGGTCAAGAGCGCAGACTACAACAAGCATTGGTGGAAGCTGCGCCACCACTATCAGGGCATTGTGCCACCCACCCCTCGCAGCGCTGAGGACTTCGACCCTGGTGCCAAGTATCATATTGCCGCCAACGTGCCCTACGCGCGCTACTTCCTCGCAGCGATCTTACAGTTCCAGTTTCATCGTGCTCTCTGCAAGACCATCGGCCATGAGGGGCCGCTGCATGAGTGTTCTATCTATGGCAACAAGAAGGCAGGCGCGCGCTTGATGGCGATGATGAAGCTTGGGCTCTCGCAGCCCTGGCCCGACGCCCTTGAGGCGTTGACGGGAGAGCGTCAGATGGACGCCAGCGCCATCCTGGGCTATTTCGAGCCGCTGCACCAATGGCTGAAGGAGCAAAACAAGGGGCGTCAATGCGGTTGGAAGTAAGCGGGTTTGCTTTGGGATGATTCGGGAAGAGTCGGGACCCGATTTCGTATCTATGCGTGCAACCAAAGCAGGACTATCCCCATGCGACCAGAACGTGTACTCGTGCTTCTTTCTCTCTTCGTGCTCCACGCTTGCTCCGGTGACAGCACGCCATCGGTGAACGAGGACAGCGGGGGGCCGACCCTCGACGCGGCCGTGGGCGCCCTCGGTGGACCTTGTTTCCCCAACCAGACCTGTTTCGAGGGCCGGGTCTGCCTTGAAGGCCGCTGCTCGTCGGCCCCCGATGCGGGGTCGCAAGACGCTTCAGCCACCGATACAGGGGCGCAAGACGCTTCGACCATTTCCGACGCAGGGCCCCAAGACGCTTCGACCATTTCCGACGGCAGCTGCGTGGACGAATGCAACGCCGGCGAGCGCCGCTGCTCGGGTGATGGCTACGTGCTCTGTGGTCAGCACGACACCGACAGCTGCCTCGAATCGGGGCCGGTGATCTCCTGTGGTCCGGCGGAGGTCTGCCGGCAGAGCGATGGCCAATGTGTGCTGGAGTGCACGACGCCGCCCTGCCCTTGTCAAGAGGGCGAGAAGGAGGACTGTGTTGATATCGGCGAGTGCTCTGGGGGCTTTCGGCAATGTGTCGCGGGCGAGTTCGGGCCCTGCCAGTGGACGGCTGGGCCGCAGCCCGAGAGCTGCGATGGCAAGGACAACGACTGCGACGGCGCGGCCGACGAGGCGGACGACCTTGTGCCACCTCCCTGTGACAAACGAGCAGGCGTCTGTGTAGGTGCCACCCAGAGCTGTGGTGGGCAAGGAGGCTGGTTGCCCTGCACTGACGCGGTCTATAAGGCGCACGCTGGCGATCTCTATGAGGTCAGCGAGACGCTCTGCGATGGTAAGGACAACGACTGCAATAGTGAGACGGACGAGCCTGCCCATTGCTGCACACCGCAATGTGCCAGCAAGGCTTGCGGTGCTGACGATGGCTGTGGTCATGCCTGCGCTACCGGCAGCTGCTCTGGCCTGCAGGACGCCTGCATTGCTGGGGAGTGTGTCTGTCAACCGAGCTGTATCGGCAAGGCTTGCGGTGCCGCAGACGGTTGCGGTGGACGCTGCAAGGTGGGCTTTTGCGGCAGCAACGAGAGCTGCGTCGCCGGTGGCTGCCTTTGCTCTTACGTCACCTGCGATGGCGTCTGTTGTGGAAGCGGGGAACTCTGCCAGCAGAACCAATGCGTATCGGCGCCGCAGTCACGTTGGAAAGACGTCACGCCCTTCACCAACAAACACCTCTACGCCCTCTGGGGTACGAGCGCGTCCAATATCTGGGCAGGCGGCCAAGATGGCGCGCTCTACCGCTACAACGGCGTGACGTGGTCTGCGGCTCACTCAGGCACCTCGGGCACTATCCGTGAGTTTTGGGGCAGCAGCCCGACGAATATCTGGGCCGTGGGGGGCAGCACAACCCAGACCTCTATCGTGCTGCACTATAACGGGTCTAGCTGGCGCGAGGTCACCCCCCCTAGCACCCGAACGAGCTCTCTGAAGTCGATTTGGGGTACAGGGCCGAGCGATATCTGGGCCGTGGGGCCGGTGGTGGTGGACGGCAGCTGGGCCAACGGGCAGATCGCCCACTATGATGGCAGCAGTTGGTCGCCTGTGGCGCTGAAAGACGGTTACCTCAACACCATCTGGGGCAGCGGCCCTCAGGACGTCTGGGCGCGTGGTACTAGCACCTTCCACTATGAGGGCAGCGCTTGGGTCGAGGTTAACGATGGCTTCGCTGGCTCCCATAAAAATGCCACATGGGGCGTGTCCGCGAGCGATTGGTGGACGGTTGGCCTCGAGGGTTATGACGACGATGGTGGGGTGCAGCGCTACGATGGGTCTACCTGGACGAGCTACGCACCGCCGGTGGCTGTCGCCTACGAGGCGCTCTGGGGCAGCGGCCCCGACCGCAT
This sequence comes from Deltaproteobacteria bacterium, assembly GCA_019314525.1. Classification (GTDB taxonomy): domain Bacteria; phylum Myxococcota_A; class Polyangia; genus JAFCZD01. The sequence continues at coordinate 7,851 of JAFCZD010000105.1, read as the reverse complement.
CTTCGCCACCGGTTCACACAGCCATATCATCGTCTTCAATGGTCAGGGCTGGGACCTCTCTCGCCAAGGCGCCTGGGGCGAGGAAACGCTCTACAGCCTGTGGGGAAGCTCGGCCAACGACGTCTGGGCCGTGGGAGTGGGTGGCAGGGTTTTGCATTTGACGCCGTGAGCGGCCCCGCAATGATTTGCGTGGTCTCCTGAGCACCTACCGAACCCGCGCCACGCGGTCTTCCACGCGCTCGCCGCTGCGTGGCCAGACCACCACGCGTCCATCTCGATCGGCGGTGACCAGCACCGACGCGTCCTGGGAAAAGCGCACGAAATGTACTGTGTCTCGGTGCACGTTGAGGCTCTGAATCAAGCGGCGTTGAGGGAGTGAGAAGAGGTCGACTCTGCGCTGCTCACGTACCACGGCCAGCAGGCGGCCATCGGCGCTGAGGGCTGCCTGATGAGGCCCACGCACCGACGCGCCCAGCTGAGGGGGAAGCCCTTGGAGGTTCTCCCAGCGAGAACCCCTCTGGCGGAAGATATCCATCTCGCCTGAGTCGGTGACGCAGGCAAGGGTGCGGGCGGCGATACCCACCCAACGTGCGTCTCCTGGATGGACCTGACGTGAGAGCAGTGGGCGGCGGGAGTCGAGCCGGAAGGCATGCAGTCCGCCGTAACAGCCAAGGGCGATGAGCCCAGCCCGTTCACAAATGGCGCCGGCCTGAAGGGGTTGCCCGGGCACTTCGATCACTCCCAGGCTGTTCCAACGCTCGGCGTCCACGATCTCTGCGCGCTCATTCTCCCCCACGATGAGCACGAAGCGGCCTCCCTCGCTGATGCGTAGAAATCGAGTGCTCGCCACGTCGAGGAGCAGCGGTGGACGGCGTTGGCCGCCTTTGCGGCTCCGCTGATGCAGGCTGTCGTAGCGCGTCTGCCCTGTGGCGTACATGGGCAACTTCGACGCGCCTGGGAAGAGCACAAAGAGGTATTTGAGGAAGGAGCGGGAGAGGCGGGGCAGGCGCGTAGGAATGAAAACCAGCTCTTCACCACCAGGCAAGATGACCCACGGGAGCTCGGTGGTCACGGCGGGGTCGAGGAAGACCTGGAAGGCGCCTGGGAAGGTATCTCCGGTGCACATATCGCAGACCTGCAGCAGCAGGCGGTGTGTCAGTCCAAAGCATCCAGTGGCGTCCACTTCGCGCAGACGCCCACCGGCACCAAGGCGGATCTCCCGTGCGTGGGGCGTGGGGCAGCCATCGGGATCGTCTGCGCAGCGCGGGCAAATGGGTCGATGACAAACAGGGCACGCCTCCCAGGCGTCGAGGGAGTGACAGTGGGCGCATCCAGCCGCACCAGGGGTCTTGGGAAGCTTGATTGAGCTACCGATCATCGCCGGCTTTGTCTCGTTTCTTCTGGCCCAGCTCTTTTCGTGAACTTGCTGCTGGCGGGGCCTTCAGGCTACCCTATGGCTCGCGACCTAACTCATAAATATCAGTTCTAGTTTCACATCAACACTCGGCGCAGACAACCATGAGCGAAGACCCAAAGCGGCGGCGTGATCGGCGCTACGACCTGAGCTGGAGTGTGGAGATCTCAACGGACCAATGGGAAGAGGTCTTGCCGTTGACGACGGACAACGTCAGCCGCGGTGGGCTCTTCGTCGTCTCCGAGCATTTCCTCGAGCCAAACAGTACCATCACCGTCTCATTGCATCTCCCTGATGGAGGAGCCCTCGAGATGGAAGGTAATGTGATGCACTCCGTGAGGGTTGAAGATGCCAAGAGGCTCAAAGTGGCGCCGGGCTTTGGTGTACGTTTCGCCGAAAAGCACGCCATGGACCTGAGTCTCCTCGAGGCCATGGCTGCGAGTCATGGTGCTGGGCAGAACGCCTCCCGGGAGAACGTCATCTTTGCGGCGCGAGTGCAAGGCGAAGGGGTGGTCGTCGAGACGAGCGCCTACCAGCTCTTGTCGCGTTCCAAGATCAACCTTTCCTCTAGCTATCCTGTGGTGAGTTCTCCAGAGAGCTCTGCTCCAGGGGAGTCGTCTACGGACGGCCACGATAGCCTCTTTGAGATCACGGTGGAGCTCGAGAGTGAGCCTTCAGAGGTCACTGAGCAGGCATCCTCTCACGCTCCGAGCGTCGAAGCAGCGACACCACAGCTCCTTGGCCGGGGAGAGCGTTTCGATGCAGACCACGCCATCTTTGGCATCGATTTTGGGACCAGCTACACATCCATCGCCCTGGTGGATGCTGAACGCCTGCGTGTGCTCGCTGATGAGGAGGGGCAGACGCTCTTGCCTTCAGCGGTTTCGTATCCTCCCGAGGGTAGGCCCCTCGTGGGTTGGCTTGCTCGAGAGAAACAGCTCAAGTACCCAAGCACCACCTTCGTTTCCCCCAAACGTCTCCTTGGGCGGTCTTTCGACGATCCTCATGTGGACTCTCTGATCCAAGGATCCCCCCTTCGTTTCCAGGCGGGGCCCCAACAGAAGATCATCGCTGAGCTCTACGGTGAGCCCGTGTCTATGCCGCAGGTTTGTGCCCAGGTCATAGGCCGCGCCATGGAGATCGGAGAGCGCGCCAGCGGCATCCCCGTGCGTCGCGCCGTGCTCTCCGCCCCTATCGGCTTTGGGCGTGAGCGCGATGACCTGCGGCGCGCAGCCGAGATCGCTGGCCTAGAGGTCGTTTCTTTGCTTAACGAGCCTTCAGCCGCGGCGGTGGCTTATGGTTTGGGGCGCTCAGAGGAGCTCATCGCGGTCTATGATTTTGGTGGGGGGACCTTCGACTTCACGCTGGTGAAGATGGGCAACGACCGCTTCGAGTCCAAAGGCCGGGCGGGTGATGCTTGGCTGGGTGGGGATGATTTCGACATCGCCCTCGCCAGCTATGCCGCTTCTCGCTTCGAAGAGCAGCGTAATATCGATCTTCGTAAGCGCGAGGTCGAGTGGCAGCGTTTGCTCTTCCTCGCTGAGCGGGCCAAGCGACAGCTCAGCGTCAGCGAGGTTACCGATTTGCACGCCAAGGGCATGCTGCTCTCCGTACACGGGCCTGTGGACCTCAAGCTGCCTATTGATCGTCCCTTGCTCGAGGAGCTCTGCGGCGACCTTGTTGAACGCAGCATCGAGATTATGAGTGAGAGCCTCGAGGGCCTCGGCCTCGCTCCTGCGGAGGTTGATCGTGTGGTGATGGTGGGTGGCGTGGCGCGCATGCCCCTGGTGCGTCGGCGGGTGGAGGCGTTCTTCGGTCGGACGATTCCCTTGGCGGTGGACCCAGAGCAGGCGGTGGTGGCGGGCAACGCGATCTTTGGCCGAATACTCGCCCTCAACGAGGCACGCTCCTCGCGGCGATGAAGCTCTCGAAGATGCGCTCGTGGCGGGCCATGATGATCGACCAATCGAAACGCTCTCGAGCGTGCTTCAAGCCTCGCTGCTGTAGCCGCTTCGCGAGGTCTTTGCTCGCGCGCACGCGCTGAACTGCCCTGATGAAAGTATCGGCGTCGTCAGGCTCGAAGAGCAGGCCGTTGTCCTCATCCTGGATGACGCTGGGGATGCCCCCAGAGCGGGCGGCGAGGGTCACGACCCCAGCGGCGTTGGCCTCACAGAGCACACGCCCCATGGTCTCGGCATCTCGCAGCCCCGTGGCCTGGTCGTGTTGTACCCGGCTGGCCAAGACGAAGAGGTCCGAGATCCAATAGCGCGGGTGAATCTGCTGGTGGTCGATGCTGCCCGTGAAGGTGATATGTCGCTCCAGCCCAAGGGTCTTTGCCAGGCTTCTATAGCGCTTGGCGTGGCGGCCATCCCCGATGATCTGTAGATGGGCCTTGGGGATGTCACGCCGCAGGCGGGCGAAAGCAGGCAATAAGAAGTCGATGCCCTTTTTGGCTACCAGGCGACAGGCTGTGGTCAGCAAGAAGGCGTCAGGGTCGAATCCAGCGCGTCGTCGCTCTACGGCGACGTCGAAATCTGCGGGTCGGCGAAAGCGGGCTGCATCAACGCCCCCGACGAGCACCTCGATTTGCGCGTCTTGCAGGCCGATCTCGCGCAATAAGTCGGCGGTGAAGACGCTATTGGCTACGACGAGGTTGATGCGCCGTGCTGCCCGTCGCATCAACTCCCAACGTTGCCGACGAAAGAGCACCTCAACACGTTCGGGATAGTCAAGTTGGCGAAAGAAGCGGTAGACCCGCTCGTCGAGGTAGCGCTGAGAGAGCAGGCGGCTGCCCAGGTGGAAGGGGTAGGCGATCCAAGGCCGCAGCACATCGTTGCCCACAGAGCGGCAAATAACAGGCACCTTCAGCGTGTCATGCAAGAAGCCATAGAAGACCGTGGAGCAGTAGACTAGGTCGGGCTGAAAGCGGCCGGCGATGGCGACCATCTTTTCGACGTTGTGCCAGAAGCCAAGGCGGCTCAACACTCGCAGCACCGGATAGCCCAGGTCTGCGTCAGAGGTGCGCTCTGCCTCATGCTCTTCGCTCGAGGCGGGCTGGTAGGTGATGACCTCCACCTGATATCCGCAGCCCATGAGGTGTTTGCTGAGGTAAGCCGCGTGGGTTTGCATGCCGCCGATGCGCGGCGGGAACTCCGTGAGCACCAGCAGCACCCGTGGGGCTCTCTTCCCTTTCACAGGGGTATACGTCACAGGGGTATGCGTCGAGCGCAGTTTCAGCCCTGGAACGCTGGTGTGGCCAAGGAGCACACGATCATCCCACATCTTTGGTCTCTCTTGTTCGTGCCTCACTCGTGCAATAGGCGAGGAAGCGACAGGCGTGGCAGTCTTTGCGGTAGGAGCCCTTGCGGTAGTTGTGCTCGATACGTGAGAGCTCGTCTCGACCGATATGGAAGCGATGACCGCTGCGTGGCGGAAAATAGGGGCAGTAGCGATAGCGCAGCACGGGCCGTCCATTGCGTGCCTTGCGGTCGAGGGCGAAGCGCAGCTCGATGGCGCGCTGGCGGTAGCCGCAACGGCTCACGTCGCCGCTCTCCAACAAGGGCGACATCTGATCGATGCTGCCCATCTTGCGGCCCACTTTGCCCCAACCGGCCTGTTGCGCGATATCATCGAGCTCCCGGGCGCGCTGGTGAATCAGCGTGGCGGTGCGCTTCATCTGTTCTCGCCCGAGCCCGTCGCCCTGATCGTTGAGTACCTTGAGGCTGAGCTGAAAACGCTTGTCGGGCTCTACCATCTGGTGAAAGCGGCGCAGCTCTTCAACACAGTCTTCGTGATTGATGATGAACTTGAAGCGCTTGCGTGCCTCGAGCTGGCCAAAATAGCGAATATTGTCGAGGTAGACGGAGAAGGGGAAGCATTCGCCCGTGAGCGCGTCCCAGCGTGTAGGGTCGAAATAGATCGGTGTGTGATTGAAGACGATCTTCGAGAGCGGCATCTGCGCCAGGGGCATAGCCTCACGCTCTTCAACGCTCCACTGATAAGAGGTGAAGATGTGGATCCGCTCAGTGTGGTCTTTGATGGCGGTGAGGAGGGCGCCAAATCGAGGGTGCAAGAGAGGCTCGCCACCCGAGATGAAGACTTCCCGCGGGCGAAAATAACGGATCGCCTCGACGTAGAAGTCGTGGATCAGGTCGGCTACGCCCATGGTGTTGAGCTGAGCGAAGAGCGGATTTTTCAAGTGTGTGGCACACCACGTGCAACGGGCACGGCAGGGCTGGACGACTTGAATTCTCAGATGGTCGAACATGGTGGTCTCGATGCTGCGAGCGCCGCATACGTGTAACACCTAGACCTTCGCGGCGTAAGTCGCGAACCAAAAAATCGTGGTTTTTCGCCCGAGAGGGCGGGATGCTCTCTCAATGCCTCGTTGCTTCGCGCTCTTCTTGCTTCTTCTGCCCCAGATGGGCTGTCAGCGGGAGAGCACGTCGGTCTCAACGCCAAAGCCCTCTATCGCGCGTATGACGCCGTCCCCTTGGCCCGCTTTGCCTGGCACATCAGAGCAGGTGCAGGCGCTGCTGAGGGAGATGACCCGTCGTCCGCCAGCAGCTCAAGCACCCCCGGCAGAGCCCTCAGGCATCTTGAGGCAGTTGTCCACAGCACTCCCCAAGGGGCAGGTTTTCGCGGGCTGGCGGCAGATAGTGGCGCGCATCGAGGGTGAGGCGGAGCGAGCGCGTGAAGCTGGCGCGCCTCTCTGGCTCTTGTGGGGCACCTACCATGACGCACCCTTGCAGGTAGAGGCTTTCAGGCGCTTGGTGGGGCCCACAGGTGTTTCCAACTGCAGCGTCGCTCTCGAGGCCTTTGACGCGAGGGGGCGCTGGCGTGGGCTTGAGGCAGAACACCAGAAGGGAGATGACGAGCGCCTCGTGGCATACCTCGCGGGTGGTGGTCGCGCTGCGCTGCTCGAGCTGCAGGTTCGTCAACGTCGAGACAACTACACCGGGTGGAAATACGGCTACATACCGCAGCTGGTCGATCTGCTGCTCCAAGCCCGCGCCTCAAAGACGGCCCTGTGGCCTTGTGATATGTCCCGAGCGCTCCAGCGTCGCTTGCGTTCGGTCTCCACCGAGGAGCAGCTAATGCGCCTACGTGAGCTACATTGCTACCTTTCACTCAGAGCTCGGACCAAAGGCGTGCGCGCGATGCTCTGGGGACAAGATCACATCGGGCGAGAGGGTTTCAGTCGCTTCATGCGGCCTGAGGCTCGCGTGATCGCCCTCTATGTCTTTGGGGGACGCAAGAGCCCTTCGGCATTGGCGCGACGTCTCGCGCCGCACCTGGCCCTGAGCACTGCGCTGATGATCACCGGCTCGGGGGACGATTGGTATCGGCGCTGGGTGCTTTTGCTGCCTGGGGAGGCTTTGGGGGGCCATGTGGAGCGTCATCGTGACGTTGTGCCCAAGGCGGATCCACAGGGGTTAAACGTGCGCGCTCCCCACGGGAGCGTGCTGCGTGTGGGCCGCAGGCGCGTCGTATTGACTCGCTCTCCTCAGCCGGTGCCGCTGAAAGCGGGAGAGAGGGTCTTTGCCCTGGAGCACGACGCACGATTTTTCGTGGGCAGCTTGGATTTGGCTCGAGAGGGCACCCTCGAGCTGGAGTTCACACCCAAGCAACGTAGGGTGGAGATGACCCTTAGGGCAGGACGCTCAACGAGTAGCTCGCCCCCTCGTGTGGGCCGCTGAGCTTTTCGATTTTGATCAAGAGCGTTCCGCTATCGTTCCCCCAGCCGAAGGGGTTGCACGAGGTGTTGGGTAGGTTTGTGAAGCTCGATCCGCCTTCACCCGAGGTTACACGGGGCGCGGTAGGGGTTGCGTTGTCACAGAAATAATGGGTGGTGATGCGGTACTCTGCTTCAGGGGAGAGTTCATCCAGGTCGAGTCTGACAGTGGCCAGTAGGTCGCACGCCCAATCATCCCGCACGTGGATGGAATAATAATCGGCCCGTCCGTTGGGTCGCTCATGAGGCACGGCCACATGCAACCGACCGTCAGAGGGCATGGTAGCGCTCATGGTCTGTGTGAGGGAACAATCGGTCACGCTGCCAAGGTCGACGGCGTCCTTTTCGCTGGCGTGCATGGGCAGGTCGTCGGTGATCTCGCAGCCATCGGTGATGTCTCCGTTGACGTCATAGTGCTCCCCTCGGCAGGCCAGCGCACATTGCCCGTCGATGCAGTCACGCTGCACGGTATCGCTGTCCTCTCCAGGGCAGTGATCGTCGCAGTGCGCGCAATGAGCCGGCGTGCCCAGGGTGCAGCTGATATCGGGGTCGAGGTCAGGGCCAACGTCAGTGAAGTCAGCCTCGCCGAAGTCGGCGTCGCTGAGTGCATCTATCAGCAGCAGATCAACACCGCCCTCATCCTGCGTCGGCTGCACCTCACCGCTGGCGCACGCAGCGCAGAGGCAGATGACGAGGGGCGAGA
>JAFCZD010000508.1 GCA_019314525.1 Deltaproteobacteria bacterium | reverse complement strand
CGAGCATCCTGTGCGCGACGACTGGCACGTCGGCTGCGAGCCCACGCCCTGCTCAGCACATCCATCTGGCGGCGGGGGCGCCGTTTGCGCCTCTCATTGAAATTGGTTGATGGCCGCAGTGGACGCCAACTCGCCCTCAAGAGCCTGCGTACCCGGAGCAGCCGCGCTGGCATCTCACGAGCCGTAGGCTTGGCGAAGGAGATGCTGGCCAACCTGCGCCCTGAAGCGAGAGACCCATCAGCAGCCGCGCTGGATGCTGACCCACGACCAGCCATGGAGTCGAACACCCCAGTGATGCAGCAAACAGATGATGAGATGCCCCTCTAAATCCTGGGTGCTCGTGGGGAGGATTCTGCGCTCGAGTTCCTGCCTGGAATTGTCGTGTCCACGCAGGTGGTTTTCGAAGAGTTGGATCAGTCTCGATTTATCGAGGTCCGTCTTGGTCTCGGTTTCGACGTCTCTCAAGTCAATGAAGAAGCTGGAAAAGAGAGAGGGGATATCGGCAACAATCTCGGTGTTCAAGAAATGCATCCGGTGATACATGCTGCAATAGTTCCCTTTTGTCTTTTTGATAAAAAACGACGCCCTCTTCAGATTGGTAATGGTCGCGGATCTCTCACAGTGACTGATGCACGCAGCATCCACGGTGTCTTTATTGCATCCAGTGACCTGATAGAAGAGACATTGCCTGCTCGTGAGCAATAGGGTCGGATGATAGATACTGTAGTAGAGCTTGAAATCCTCAGGGGGTCTGATCCTCTTCATCTGAAACTTGCCGAGCTCGTTTGAAACAAAGGCACCGGAACAGTCGAAGTTCTTCTTCAAGCTGATCAGGCTGAGGGAATTCGCTGTATTGAGATAGGGGCCCGCGACCCACGGGGTCCCCTCTTTCCAGGCCTCATAAGCGATGCCGGTGTTGTTCGTCACGACGCGCCTTGGTCGCACCTGGTGAAGAAATCTCAAAGCAGCAGCATAGTCCTCACCGATCAAGATAGAGGGGAACCATGGAATGAGGTGCCTGTTCTTCTCGAAGAGATCCACCAATCCAGAGCATTTGCCTTCTAGACTGTTAGGAAGTTGAAAATGAAGTTCCGCGCCAGTTTCATCGCTCAGGCACACGTCTTCTTCTGAGGCGATGAGCACGGAAAGAGTGGGCTCTTCTCGCGCGTTGCTTCGTTCGGCGAAGACCGGAACATCGATGGGCTCAATCCACTCTCTTGAGCCATTGAGGGCGGATAGAATTCTCTTCTTTATCGATTTGAGCTCTCTATGAGGCACACAAAGACCGGGTTGAAGATCTCGGACCTCCAGCTGCTCGATGCGATATTCTGTCTCATTGAGGGTTTTGAGCCGCTCCAGTAGCATCTCGGCGTTCAACTGCGAACGGGCGCTGACCCTGCGTTGGAGGGTGAGACGAGATTCGGACGAAACCACGAATGAAGTATCAGGAGTATGGACAGCCACTCTTAGTTGCGTGCCAAGATCCCCCGAGAAGCGGAGGGTCAACGGGGCTTGTGCCGCACGTACGTGCTCGATCTTGGCTCTCGTCTCAGCTTTGAAGTCAGCCAATTCGTCATAAGGTTCCGGTGTCGTTCCGTCTATGTCTTCTCTGTGGCCGCTCTCTCTTTCACGAAGATGCGTGGCGGAGTAGTTGCGGGCATGGCCAGAAAACATCTGCTGGCCGATATCGCCCACAAGGAAGGCGTTCGAGAAATCCCGGTTGAAGACCTTGTAGAGGTCGTGGCTCTCATCGACTGGCGTGTTGTGATGAGTGTGGCTCTGGAGTCGTTTCCTATAGGCATTCGTTACGGTGTACACATAATGAAACGGCTTCATCCTCCCCTCTATCTTGATCGCGTCAACTCCGGCATTAGCCAGGAGCTCCAGATCAAAATAGGCCATGTTGTCTTTCAGGTTGAGGGGGAGGTTCTTGCCCTTTGGTGTCGTGAGATATCGATCTCTACAGGGTTGGCTGCAGCGGCCACGATTACCCGAGTTTCCCCCAAGAACCGAGCTCATATAGCAAATGCCCGAAAAGGAGATGCAGTAGGAGCCGTGAACAAAAACCTCCGTGGAGATGCCTTCGCGCCGAGCAGCCAGCACCAGAGGTCTTATCTCATGGATGTTCAATTCTCTCGAGAGGTTCACCCGCGTGGCGCCAAGCTTGCTCAAGAATTTGAGCTGACCTTCGTTATGTGTCGTGAGCTGTGTGGAGGCGTGAATCTTCAGCCCCTCGAAGTGGGTCGACAGCAGATGGAACAGGCCTACGTCTTGAACAATGACCCCGTCGAGGCTGGTGTTCACCAATTTATTCAGCATGCCCACCATGACGTGGATATCACTTTCCAGGATCATGGTGTTCAAGGTGAGGAAGACGCGGCACTTGTGCCTGTGAGCTAGCGCTAGGACCGCGCCTAGGTCGTCGAAACCAATATTCGCCGCCCGATGCCGGGCGTTGAATTTATCCAGGCCACAGTAAATCGCGTCTGCGCCGGCGACGATCGCAGCCTTGATGGAGTCCAGATCTCCGCCAGGTGCCAATAGCTCGAGTGTTCTTTTCATGCGAGTCACGCTAGCGTTCAGGCTTCGGTCAGTCAGGGAGAAAAAACGACAATGAAACCATCGGTCTTCCCCTCCCAGGGGAGAGGAGAGCTGCCAAAAGTGAGGGAACTACTGGTGGAACCCACCATGGCAAGCCGTCCGCTGGCGTTGCAAGCGAGGCCATTGGCAAACTCGTGAGGGGTATTGCCCCAACGTTGCAGCGACAGCGACATCGGGGCACCACCCGCGCTCATGCCCATGGCCAGGTAGATGTCATCTCCTCCAGCGAATGTGACTTGATCTGAGCCCCATGAGAGCTCGCCATCAAAAAGGCCCGCGAGGGCGTATAGCCCCCCGGCGGCGCAGAGGGCCCAGGGGCTCTTTGCCCCGCTTCCGTCGAGATATTGCATATCCGTCCAGATGTCTTTGCCCGTATGGGCGTCGAGAGCCTTCACGAAGCCGCGCCTCGCGGGGGTGTCGATGGAGACCTCGCCAGCGGCATAAAGGGTACTTCCATCGAGGGCGAGGGACATGACGTGATCGTCGTCCGCCCCGCCCACCGGCAATGCCCAGGCAAGACCACCTCGCGGGTCCAAAGACACGATCAATCCCTCGTTTTTGTTGCCTGCCAATCGCTGACCGAGCACGGTCACTGATGTCTCGAAACGAGCGCCCGCGAAGACATTGCCGAGGCTGTCGGTCGCCGTCGCGTAACTTACATCGTTGGCTCCGGCTCCCATAAAGATGACCGAGGAAAGAAGCGCGCCGTCTGTGGCTTGGTAACGGGCAACGAAGCCATCCACATACTCGGTGGTCTGTGATCCTTTGCCAAAGTCGACGCCATCGCTTACTTGACCCACGGCGCTCACGACGCCACCGCCCGTGGCCACGCTCCAGACCATATCGGGTCCAGTGCTGCTCACACCTTTGGCCCAACGCACGTCTCCCCCACCGCCATCGAGGCTCAACAAGAAACCGTCATAGCCGCCTCCAGAGCAGCTAACGGAGGTGTCGCTATCGAAAGCAACATCTGTAGCGATACCTCCCCCGATATAGAGGTTGTTGTCGCTGTCCACAGCGATGCCATTTCCCTGATCTGCCCCTTCCCCACCGAAACGCTTGACCCAACTCAAGGTGCCCGTTGCGTCATAGCGAGCCACGAAAATGTCCTCGAAGTTGTTGGCGCTGCTCAAGCTTTTTCCGCCAAAGTCAACGGTGCGCTCGAATGAGCCGGTGACATAGATATTTCCAGCCGGGTCCATGGCCACTGCGTTGACGTTGTCGTTAGCTTTGGCGCCCACGCTGATGCTGAAAACATGGGAGGTGGGCAGTGGGGCTGCATCAACGGAAACGTCAGGAGGAGGCAGGTCAGCAAGCAGCGCGACGTCAGGAGGTAGGGTAACGTCCACGGTGACGTCAGGAGGGAGGGTAACGTCCACGGTGACGTCAGGAGGAGGCAGGTCAGCGGGCAGTGTAGCGTCAGGAGTAGGCTGGGCGACGTCAGGAGGCTGAGCGACGTCAGGAGGCTGAGCGACGTCAGGAGGCTGAGCGACGTCAGAAGGCTGGAGGGTGCTGTCACGGAGAAGCCCGTCGAGGAGAAGCCCATCGAGGAGAAGCCCATCGAGGGCGCTGTCGAGGAAAGACGCATCGACACTGGGTTCGCCATCCATGACAAAGCCATCATTGACGCTGGACGCGTCGAATGTTCTCCCATCGAATGGGAGATTCCCGTCCCAGCCTCCATCATGGAGAGCTGAAGTATCTCTTGCTGTGGCCGAGCCATAGCCCGCCAGCAGCTCGCACGCCGTCAGGCTGAGGGCGAGTGGGATGGTCAGCCAAATGAATCTCATCAAGCCTTGAGGATAGCATGAAAGCAGCTAGCCATCTGACCCTGCCCCATAGTCGCGCCGCGAAGATCTAGCGAGATCTGGCGCCCTCCATGCTTCCAGCGTTCCCCAGAGCAAATAGCTTTCGTTGCCTGCCTCTTTCTAAGGGAAGTTCACACGCGTTGGGCGGGGCCGTAGCAGTGGATCATCCGGCAAGGCGGATAGCCCCCACTCCGTGTTTACGAGATCCGATACCTTCGCGTTCCACCCGGCCATCACCCCCCTATGCCGCAACATGGCGTAGTTTAACGAAGTCCCCCCTCCCCTCCACCCACAAACAACGTCGGCACGAATCATGCTGTTACGTTGCCATCAACACTTGAACTTTCATCACGGAGGGACTCATGAAAATAGGACTCATCGCCC
>JAFCZD010000507.1 GCA_019314525.1 Deltaproteobacteria bacterium | reverse complement strand
CTGCGGCCTTGGGCTTGCCTGCGGCCTTGGGCTTGCCTGCGGCCTTGGGCTTGCCTGCGGCCTTGGGCTTGCCTGCGGCCTTGGGCTTGGCTGCGGCCTTGGGCTTGGCTGCGGCCTTGGGCTTGGGGGTGGTTTCGGGCTTGGGGGTGGTTTCGGGCTTGGCGGCGATATCCGCTAACTGAAGCGCTGCTTCCACAAAAAGCTCATGATTCGCAGCAACAGGGGTTTCTATTTCCGAATCGGCAGCCCCCCCCAAAACCGCACATTGCGGGCTTGGTTCCGCCACGGGAAACTCGGTTGGTGAACTCAGTGATTCCGATGGGGTGGCGTCCATACCCCCATGTGTTGTCACTTCAGTGTCGTCGTCGAAGAGCGGCTCCAAGCTCTGCTCGACACCAGAGTCCAAGATCTCCTCAATACGCTCAATATCCTCTTCTTGCGGGGCAGAGATGGGCACCATTGAACTCGAGTCATCGAGCGGCGCTCCTTCCCAACTCTCTCGGAGGTCCTCAGGGATATCCGCGTCCCCCTGAAAGAGGTTGCTCACGAACCCACCAAGCCGTTGGGGCCCCCGCTGTTTCTTCGACAGCCGTAAGAGCGCTGAGAGCCTCTCCCCCAGCTCCCCAACGTCTTGAAACCGTTGGTCGGGATCCAACGCAAACGCCCGCATGATCGTCTTGTTCAACGTCTCTGGTATCCAGGGCGAAAGCTTCTGTGCGGGTGTGACCCGGCCCGCGATCACCTTACGCTGAAGATCCAGGTCACTGGTCCCGCGAAACGGACGCGCACCTGTGAGAAGCTCATAGAGCATCACGCCGACGGAATACACATCCGTACGCCGATCAGCAGGCGCACCCTGGAACTGCTCTGGCGCGATATACGCGTGCTTACCCTTGATGCCCCCCGCGTCCCCTGTGACGAGGGCGGTCGCTCTCGCCACACCGAAATCGAGGATCTTCACCGCACCCGTGAATGAGATCATGATGTTCTCGGGCGTAATGTCACGGTGGACTAGGCCAAGGGGCTTGCCTTGTTCATCCCGTAAATCGTGAGCGTATTGAAGACCTTCACAGACCTTGCCCAAGACATGCAGCACAAGCCATGGCGGAAGCAACTGACCTGCGCGGCGGCGGTGCCGGGAAACCTGTCGCAAGGTGCGCCCAGGCACATACTCCATCACAATGAAGTGACATTTGTGGGTCTGCCCCAGGTCGAAGATTTGAACGATGTTGGGGTGATTGAGGCGGCCTGCCAATAATGCCTCGTTGATGAACATCCGGACGAAGTCTGGGCTTTCGGCATGTGCAGGAAGAATCGTCTTGATCACCACCTTCTTGGCAAAACCATCGGCTCCATGCGCGATGGCCAGCCAAACCTCGCCCATGCCACCACGCGCAAGGAAGTCGGTGATTTCGTAACGCTCGTTCTTGCCACCCTGTTCTATCAACGGTTAACCATCCCCTCTTCCCCTGAGCAGCAGCGACTCCTATCCATGGCGCACCCTTGCGCTCCAGAAGGGAAATCCAACACTACTGAGTGGCTTTGCAGGTGATGATATCACGACATTGCACAGTCACGTCTTTAAGAATCGGCAAAAGTCTAAGCAATATACGCCGAGAAGACGACGTTCTGCTACGAATACAGAGCCTTGAAAGCAACGCCTAGCTTTAACGTGGTGGGTATTCTATCAACAACGTAACATTTCAAATGCCAGAAAGTGCTCTTGAAGCCATGACTGACCCGGCTAGTCTGCCCAATAATCCCACAGAGGTAACATCACTGCAGGGGCAGGTGGCATCACTGCAAGAGCAGGTGGCATCACTGCAAGAGCAGGTGGCAAAACAGCACGGCGAGGAACGTTATCGGCAGGCCTTTGAGCATTCGGTCGCAGCGATCTACGTCTTTGACAACAATAAGAGCTTCATTGACACCAATCAGGCGGGCATCGAACTCCTGGGCTACTCGAAAGACGAGCTGCTTCAGATGAGCATCCCTGACGTCGATATCGACCCAGCAGCCGTACGCCCAGCCCACAATGCCGTCTTTTCTGCCGGGCAAACCATCAAATTGGAGCACAGGCTGCGGCATAAAGACGGACGAGTGGTCACTGTCCTCAATAACTCTCGCACGCTCACCAGCGCAGACGGCACGATCATCGGGGTACAGAGCACCCTGATGGATATCAGCGAGCAAAAAGCGCTCGAAAAGAAGAACAGAGCGCTCGAGCAGGAGGTTCGCCGCACCCGGCAACTCGAGACGGTGGGCACGTTGACCGGGGGCATCGCTCATGACTTCAACAACCTGCTCATGCCCATTGTGGCCTACGCGGAGATGGCGCTCACCCGGACCAAAGCCTCAACGCCCCTACACGCAGACCTGAAGGCAATCCAACAAGCCGCCCATCGGGCTACGGATCTCGTCAAACGGATCATCTTGTTCAGCCACCCCCACCAGGCAGGGCGCAAGCCTGTGAAACTGCAAAATGTCGCGGAAGAGGCGATACAGCTGGTGCGTCCCACAGCACCGGCGTCTGTCACCATTCAACAGACAATCGACC
The DNA here is from genome assembly GCA_019314525.1 of Deltaproteobacteria bacterium. Classification (GTDB taxonomy): domain Bacteria; phylum Myxococcota_A; class Polyangia; genus JAFCZD01. The sequence goes on along the minus strand of JAFCZD010000507.1, from coordinate 1,914 downwards.
CATCCTGCGATTTTGTATTGGCAGATGAGTCCCAGCTGCACCAAGTGATCATGAACCTTTGCGGCAATGCATTTCATGCCATGGTGGCAACGAAGGGGCAGCTCGACCTCGATGTGCGCCAGCTAGAGCTCACAGACAGCGATGATGACAGAGCTGGGGGGCTGGCTGAGGGGCTGGCTGAGGGTCGTTACGTGCGGCTCAGCGTCACGGACAACGGTCAGGGCATGGATGCAGCCACGTTGGAGCGAGCCTTCGAGCCCTTCTTCAGTACCAAGCCCGTGGATCAAGGCACAGGCCTGGGGCTATCGGTGGTGCACAGCATCGTGCAGAACCACGATGGGCGAATCTTCATGCACAGCACCCTGGGTGAGGGCACACAAGTCCAGATCTACTTCCCGGTGCCTGACATCAAACATGCGCCAAAAAGCGCCATCTCCACCCACACCCCAGGCGGGTGCGAGTCCATCCTCATCGTGGACGATGACCCGGTCGTGGCTACCGTTGTATCGAAATTGCTACGAGAACTCGGATACCACCCCACAACCTTCACGGATGGCCTCAAGGCACTCGATGAATTGCAGAAGCACCCGGAGAGCTACGATCTACTGCTCACCGATCTGACGATGCCAGCAATCTCTGGCTTGGACCTATCCCAAGCCGCCGTGGAAGTTAAACGGACGCTCCCCATTGTGCTGATGACAGGCTACGCCAACCACCTCGCCCCAGACGACATCAAGAGGTGTGGAGTCGATTCCGTGATCCCCAAACCCATCACGCGCGCTGAACTTGCGACTGGAATTCGTCGCGTCCTCGACCTCGTGTCCTAATACGGGTGGCCCTTATTCGGCGGATGAATCTGAAAGTTACCGCCTGAGAGACACCCCATCGCCTTGACCCAGTCGAGCCCCATCCCATCGAGCACAGTCTCGTCTTCCAGGCATTGTTTGTTCGATGGGTCCTCGAGGGTGCCCAATCCATCGGCCGCGAGCACGAGGGTCTTGTCGGGCGCGAAGATGCGGATCACGTAGCGATCATGATGAATCCCCCCCTCAGCGTGGTCGAAAGCTTGGACGTCGAAGAAGTAACCATCTTCACCGTTGAAGCGACCGCTGCCACCCCAGTTGGCGAAGTTGGGCTCCGCCTTGGGCACCTCAGGTCCATTGAGCGAGTCATAACGTTGGCAGGCGATGTAGGTCACCTTGCCATGGAAAAGATTCTGCCCGTTCTTCTGCGCCTCGAGTTCGTCGTAGTGATCGGTGTGTTGCCACTCGCCGCGCACCGAACCATCCTTCATGGTCATCGCGTTGCCACCAAAGCTGTCACGCGTCAGGGCCTTGCCAAAGGTGCCAATACCCGTCACCCAGCAGCCGCCCTCTTCAGGAGGAAGCTCCGCCACATTGGGATCACGCACGTCATCTTCCGTGGGCGCTAGGAGCTCGTTGTTGAAGAGGCAAGCCGAGCCGTCGGGTAGCTCGCAGAGGCCGTCCCCGGCCAACGTAAATGGGCTCTCCCCCACCCCACCCACGGAGATCCTCCCACCACATGCGGTGAGAGTGAGCATCGAAATCATTGCGAGCCATCTCATGATCGTTTCCCTTTCGCTGTTGAAATCCGGACGCGGGCGAAGAAAGGGAATGCAAGGGCTGCGCCATGGGGGCGCCGCGTGTAACTATCTGCGATCAGGTTGATTCAGCCAGGAAGCCCACCTTGCATAGTCCACGACCACGCAAGGCTTTGCGCGATTACGTCACTTCTGCGCGATCACAGTCATCTCAGGGATCGTAGATCAGCCGCCCCAAACAGCTTGCTGGAAAGAAGAACGCGTTGACTTGGGCGCAATCACGTTGGCCGAGTTCGGCGAAACAGGTGCCCCGGAGGGTATCCTCATCCATCACACCGATGACCTCGTTGCAG
>JAFCZD010000506.1 GCA_019314525.1 Deltaproteobacteria bacterium | reverse complement strand
GCCTCCGCCTTCATCGCTGAGAGCAACACCTGGCCAGCTGGTGGCGTCGTTGGCTGGGTAGGTCGCCCAATAATGCACGGACACTTCGTCCCAGTCGCTGGGCTTTTTGATGTGGATCGTCAACTCGGCGAGGGGCTCGACGCCGCTCTCGCAGGCGCATAGATCGGCGTCCATCTCCCCGTCGCGTGCCATGGTCGCTCCGTCCCGCATGTCCGCGCGAGGGTGTGAGAGGTCTGCATCGTGGTTGCCGTCCGGTGAGACACCAAGGTCTGTAGCGAGGGGCTCGACGCGTGTATCGGCCCCGAGTTCGAGACCGGAGGCATCTCTGTTGTGTTGAGTATCATTGGAGCAGCCGAAAGCTATCGAGAGCCCGGCGCAGAAGAGAAGTCGATGCATGGTTTCCCCAAACCTTCGCTGTGCAATAACCGCTGGTGCTCCCAACCCTGAGAGAGTTAGTCCCTGAGGCACAGCTTTGAGAAGTAAATATAACCGCCTGATGGTGCGGGTCCTGAGCTGCAGTCAGTGCCCCATGGTGTGACCCACGCCGCGTGAGTGGTGGGGGGGCAGGAGTTGCGCACTGTCCAGTACTCAGCTATTTCGGTCTTTAGGCACAAAGGTGTCGTTGCACCCACACCCTCCACGTAGCATTTTGGCACCTGGCGATATCCTGTCTCGCATGGCAGGGCATGACAGCCCGTCCTAGTGCAGTCAGACATATAGCTAGCCTTTGCCACGCACCGGTTATCCACGCACCCTGCGTTTCCTTGGCAGGGGGGATTGCATGCAGCGGGACAGCTGGAGGTCACGCACAGATCACCACAACCGTCGTCTGCCAAGCAATCCTTGCCACTGCATGCGGGCACGCACACACACTGTCCGTCCTGGCAAGCGTCCTGTGCCCCCAAGCAGGGGCCGTCTTGACACCGTGAGCCGCATCCGTCGTTCGCTCCACAGGCTTTGCCAAGGCAGCTGGGTGTGCAGCACTCTCCTTCGACGCATGTCGCGCTATCTGGGCAGACGCCGGTCCTGCATTGCCCACCGCAGCCATCAGGGTCACCACACTTCTTTACCTTGCAGTCGGGCTCACAAATGCAAAAAAGGCCGTTACACTGCTCATTGGCAGCGCAACAGCCGAGAGGACATGACGGACCGTCACAAATGCAGTGGCCCTGCGCGCAGTGCGCGTTGAGACCACAGCTTCCGGTCTGACACGGGTTTCCGCAACCATCGTCGGCTCCACACGCTTTGCTACCGCAGCTTGGTTGACAGCATCCTGGCGCTTCGTCCCATTCCCCATCGCAGTCGTTGTCCTTTCCGTCACAGCGTGTTTCGTTGGCTTCGTAGGCGATACTGTGTCGTTGGTAGTCGCTTGCCGTGCATGCGAGCCACCCATGGTCTCCACCACAGCTCTGCACCGCACCCGCACACACGCCGCGCTGTTCGTCGCAGGCCGGAAATGTCAAACCATCATCCGTTGCACCGTTGCAGTCGTTGTCTTCGCCATCGCAAACCTCCGCCTGCGGCCCAATCGACCATTGGCAGGGGCCAAAACGTTCGTCTTGGCATGAACGCCTTCCGTCCCGACAGCTGCCCACGTCTGGGCACACCTTCGTTTCGCCAGGGGAGCATTCAGTTCTTGTGGGCTCGATGCATTGTCCCGACACACAGCGTTGGGCGGCGGGACAGGCAGTCACAGCTGACCACATGGTGCAACCTGCGCTATCTCGTTCGCATCGCCGCGTACCATCGCCGGCGCACTGCACGGTTCCCTCCTGGCAGCTCGTCGTGCAGGTGTCATCCTGCAAGAACAACACGATCGCTCGCAGCTCCCCTTCCCGCACCTCGGCCATTTCCATGCCGCGCTGGACGATTTGTGCGCCGTCGATGGCCTCAACGGTGATCTTTGCCTGCTGGCCCGCCCAGCTGTCCGGTACGACCAGCAGCACTGCCTCTCGGTCGCTGGTCAAGATCGGGTCTGTCCTCTGCCCCGCCGCTTCTGCCACATAGACAAAGTGCTGGATCGCGAGCGTTGGATTCACGATCACCGAGACGTCGAAGCCGCTACGTGTCTCCACGCAACCGATCATGCCGAGTAAAATGGTTGGTAGTAAAAAGTACTGTCTACTCGTGATCATCAATAACCCTCGGCGAGGATGCAAAACATACATGCCCATGGGTAAATACGGACCGGGGGGGCAAGTCTTCCCAAGGGTGGCAGCGGCTCTCGCGCGAAGTCAAGGAGTTGGCGAAGCCACGTTCAAGGCAGCTGGCGCCTTGAGTCTTCCTTTGGAGAGCTGGTCGAAGGCTGCTAAGGGCACTTCAGGCGGCTCTGCGCCTGCTCAATCCGAGCTGGTCGGGATCATCCAGCTTGTCCTCGCGAAGCTGAAAGAATGGTTGGTGCGCGCCGCATCTCGCGAGCCGCCCGAGGTGCGCAGCGGTGTCACTGACGAGTCAACTCTTAGCTCAGAGGATCGTGAGCTACTCGACACCGGGCGGACACTGCGGGTGTGGAATTCCCGAGAGCGGCTGTGGAATTCCCGAGAGCGGCTGTGGAATTCACAGATCGAGAGCAGATCGAGAGCAGATCGAGAGCAGGTGTACAGCTACAGAAGCAGATCAAAGACGTAGAGATACCCACCATTGCTCAGCACAGCGATAGAGGAGCGGTGGACGGCAACAGGTGCGCTGATCCCCTGCCTCGGGTCGAAGTATTGAACAAGCTCTCCGGTACGCACCCGGGCCACCGCGAGCCCCATCTCGGTGCCGTTGACGAGGAGGAACGAACCCATGGACGTTGGCGCCAAAGGCAACCCGCTCGGGATAGCTTGACGCCAACGCTCGCGACCCTTGTTGTCTAAGGCGATGAGGCCGATGGTGGGCGCCGCTGCGTAGACATGCGTTCCGTCGACGGAGAGCCCTGTGACACCTGCAAGAGGCTTGCGCCAACTCACAGACCCACCCTCGCGCGTCAGCGCAAAGACACCACCAGAGTAACTGCTGGCGAGGATCAGCCCATGGCCAAGCCGCTGAGGGGTGCTATCGACGTCGACAAATCGTGATTTGCCCTCGCCGAGATTCTTCGTCCAGATCACTTCACCCGTGGCCGCCTTGAGAGCCACCACCCGACCGTCAGAGAATCCGGTGTACGCGACACCCTCCACCAAGAGGACTCCCGCGTGGCCAGCGATGTTGAAACCTTCTGGGTGCTCACGATCGTATTGCCAGCGCCACCGGCCGCTGAGGGCGTCAACAGCATAAATGCGATTTTCGCTGCTGGTGAAGAGCAAGAGCCCATTGCTATAGGCGGGCTTGTGCCGAATACGTCCCTTTGTGGCGTAACTCCAACGTACTTTGCCTGTGGCTGCTTCCACCGCATAGAGCCGCCCATCGTCGGCTCCAAAGTAGATCAAGCTGGATCGAGGGTTGTACCAAGGCTGCGATGAGATGCCCCCTTGGGCCCGCATCTCCCAGATCAGCTCACCTTTTGGTGAGAGCGCGAGAAAACGCCCGCTGCTCGAGCCGATATAGACTGTGCCATTTTTACCAAAGCACGCGCTGGCCCACTCTTCGGGGCGATAAGTGAAGAGTGAATGATGAACCAGTTTACGCCGCCAACGCAGCTGGAGCACCGAACGGGGAGCAACCCCCTCAGCGCCATAGCTGTCGACACGGACCTGACCACAACCGGCGCCGAATAAGAGCAGCAGCGCCAGCCCCCCACCAAGCCCAGGCAAAGCCCAACCCAAACCGGATCGGCCCGAGAGTGCTGGGCAGCACCTCATTTGAGCTGCAACACAGCCATGTGTTGGCCAGCGAGATCGACCAGCCGCCGAGAGGCTGCCTTGTCGACGATCTCTTTGTAGAGCTTCTTGGCCTCTTGCTTTTTCCCCTGGGCAGCCATGATACGCGCCTGGTGATAGATCGAGCGAAATCGCGCTTCCTTCTTCTGCGGCAGCTTCTTGCTTGCGTCGAGGGCTTTGGACCAGTTCTTTTGCCCCTCATGAGCGTAGACGAGCCCCTCAATAGCGATTCGTCGTAACTCTGCGTGATCTTCTCTTTCGAGCACGGCTTCGTAATCCTTGACCGCCGAGGCATACTGCCCTTGGTCGACTTCGGCAGACGCTCGCAAGAGCAGGGCTGTTTGCTTCATTGCCCCAGATCGCTCCTTGGCGACCTTGCTCAGTTCCTTGTGGGTAGCCGCGAGCTTCTCCTTCCTGGTGGAAAAGCGTGGGATACCATCATCGCTCTTGGCCACCTTGGCGGCGTTGGGGATGACCATCTGGTCACGCATCTCAAGCGCCCGTGCGAGCTGGTCGGTTGCTTCCACCGCCCTCTTCTCGACCACGTTTCGCCAGAGGGTAACGGCGCCGAAAATCAGCACAAAAACGGCCCCTCCCACGGCCAGACCTTTGGCGTTGTTAGTGGCCCACTTCCAGGCCTTGTTGGAAAAAGAGATGAACTCATCAGGTTGACGGA
>JAFCZD010000505.1 GCA_019314525.1 Deltaproteobacteria bacterium | reverse complement strand
TGCGATATCGTGCATGAGCTTGGAGACGTTGGGGTTTGCGCCGGGTATGCCGGTTTTTGTTGCGATGTGCACGCTTGTCTTTGACCCGTTCTTGATCAATTTTACGACGAATTCTTGAGAGTCCATCACGATGTCGATGAACCATCGTCCTGCGCGGCTGTTTGGCATGACTTTCTCTCCCAAGACATGGACGGTTTTGGCCCACGTTGCGTTCTTGAGGACGGAAGTCACGATGGGTGTGACCAAAGCGGGGGCGCCCTTGATGGCGATAACACCGAGCCCTACCCCAGGCATGGCAGCGGCGATCATGTTGTTTGTGGTTTCTTCATCCATCTCGAATGTGGCGGAGGTGATGGGGGGTAGTGGCTTCCACACGATCTCTCTGTCCCACCACTCTTTCATCTCTTCCCAGGTCTCGGCGAATTCGGTCTTCCAGCCCATACGATCCTCCTGATCCAACGGAAGTCTAGCACCTATTGATATTCTCCCTAGATGTCATTCGCTCAGCCTGGGTGTTAGATGCCAGCGACTTTGTCCTGTGCGCTCTGGTATCCCTGGTTTGGTTGCGCGCCGGTTTCCTGTTCTTGTTGTTCCTGTTGTTCCTGCTGTAACTCGCCCCGCATCTGTTTTTGGTTTTGCAGCAGTTGAGCAAGGGACTCAGCGGCCATGGGGGGCATGGAGGGTTTACCACCACGTGCGAGGGCTCCGAGGAAACGGAAGGGCAGCTTCGCTGTACCGATGGGCACGCGCTGGATGTGTAGCCACATTTGCTTCCAGGACCGGCCTGTGAGTGGGTGATCGATCAGCTTGGCGAAGTCTTGGCCAAAGGTGCCACGGTTTTTGTATTTCTTGACCCACTTCACCTGATGGTGGGCGTAGGCGCTCAGTTTCTCACCGCGGCTCAGCAGCGATGCTCGCGTGGCAACGATCTCGTTCCACAGTGCAGTGTTGTCGACATAGGGTTCTAGCTGGGGTGGCGTCATCATCGGTGCAAGCTTGGCGTGCAGAATGCGCCACGCGAGCTGCTTGGTCAGGCGTGAAATCAGGTTCTTTTCTGCTGTGGTGACGTCGTTGTTCAGCGCCGTGGTCTGCGCCTCGCTGGGGGTTGCTTTGGGCCTGAGTGTGTCGAATTGGTAGGCCAACTTGAGATTGTGTGCCGTTGTCAAAGTTAATATGTCGCCCTTGGTGACGCTCTTTTTGATGGTCTTGTCCAAAGTAGCCTTGGCTTTTTTCACCGAGCGCTTGTACTTCCACGCATAGCGCTTATCGAGGCCACGTCGTTTGGCTTGGAGCAGCATCGAGCGCGCCAGCTGAGCAGCTTCCATGCTTTGGGAGGTGAGGGTTGCGGTCTCGGCCATCAGCGCCTTTTCTACGCTTCTCTTCGAGCGGTCTGCGGAGCCGAAGACCAGGCCTGAGGTCCAGCGCCCAATGCCCATGAGGGCTTTGGCGAGCCCCTTGTACTGCTTACGGTTGTTGTTCAGGTGAGAGAGGATCTTGAGCGATGTGGAGAATTTCATCTGCCCAGATTGTGCCTTGAACTGCGCGTTGAGCTCATGGATGACGTCGCGGGGCAGTCTGCCTTTTTGATCGAGCTTATTGGCCTCGCCATATTGCTGCTTCAGTTCTGCTAGTTTCTGCTTGTAATCCTCAATGATGAGTTGATCGTATCCCGCGCTGCCGTCAGCTGCGGCTTCTTGCCCGATGCGCTTGGCCTCTTTGCGTAACGTCCGACCGGCCCAAAATCTCTTCACCTTGAGCCAGAATCCTCCGTGCTTGGCGTCGTTTTCAATGCGCTTGTACTCGGCGAAGGCGCTCAAGTCGTCAATCTCGAGGGTGTCGCGCATGGTGCTGTAGCTTCCCTTGCGCGTCGCTTGGGTCTTTTTGATCGCCTTGGATCTCGAGTTGAGCACACGCCGAGCCTTGGCGAAGAAGGCGTCGAGTTTGGGGTTGGTCTTTGCGTTCGAGGCAGCTGCCGCTTCGGCGAGGGCTTCAGGGGTGAAGAGCGCCGCGACATGCGCGCGTCGCCCCTCTTTGTTCGTCAGCTTGCCTTCTTTGGCGGCCTTGACGATCTTGCGGGCAAGAGCGATGCGTTGACGCAGGGGGCTTTTGGCTTTGGTGCTCACAGGCTTGGCTGCGGTGGTGGATCGGGTGACCCCGCTCACCGGCACAAGTTGTTTGCCTGTAGCAACAGGTTGCGCGGTGTTGACGCGAGCGAGCTCTTGTTTGGCTGTGGCGGGTCGCTGACCGCTGGTGGCGACGATGGTTGGGGTGATGGGGGGGCTGGTGATGGGCCCTGGATCGTTGCCACGCAGCGCGCCCACGATGCGGCGCTGGGCTCGGCTGAGGAGCGCTATTTGCTGGGGATCGAGCGACACACCCGTGTTGGCCAGCATCCCGCTGACTTTGTCCTGGGCGACGATTCTCAGCAGGGGATGCCAGGTGGAGGATCCGGTTGGCAATGGACATCACCCTTCCAAGCTTCCGTTGTGCGGTGGCCTTGATGGCGTTGGGTTGCTTGACGAGCATCAAGTCAGTGCCAGGTTTTCGCGTCTCGGCAGTCTTGGTTTTGCTCGTCTTGGGCTTTGGTTGAGTCTTGGTCTGGGTCTGGGTTACGACGCCGGTCGTGGTCTTGTTCGTGCCGACCGACTTTCCGCTCTGGGTCGCCTTCAGCGTATTACCCATCTCGGCGAGGGTCGTGTGTGCAGCTTTCTTCACGGGAGGGAGCCCGTTGACGAACTTTTCCCAGACGGTGGCCTGCATCTGATTGGCGTAGCGGGTGGCCTTGCTGGTCTTCTTGTTGCTGGCGTTAAAGCGTAGACGTTTGATCAAGCCACGCAAGGTGGCTCGGGTCGCATACTCTCGCTCTACAGCAGCAACCTCTTTGTCCCCTCGGGCGAGGGCCTTTTTGGCGGCCTTGCGATGCTTGAGGGAGACTCTGTTGTGGTGGCGTAGCCCACGCTGATAGTAGCTCGGCGGCTTGGTCAACTTGGGGGGAACGCGCTTTTGTTTGGCAACCTTGCCAAAGAAGCTCGCTTTGAGCAGGCTCAGCTCACGGGTGCTCTTGCTGACAGCCTTATTTTTACCATTGAAATTCAGCCGGGCTTGCTCGGCGCGTAGGATGTTCTTGGCGAAGTTGAAGCTGTGCAGCTTCTCTAGGGGGGCGTCGCCACGCAGATGGGCCTTCTTGGCGAGCCGCTTATGCCGTTTGGCCTTGCGCAACTCGACTTTGTGTACTCGGCCTTCACGGTACTGCGAGCGCGGTCCACCAGCATCAGCGGTCAGCGGCGTGAGAAAGCCTAGGACCAGGGTGGCGACTAGCACAGCTTGGGACGTCGTCGGGCGCATCGTGGCTCCTTAGTGGATGTCCATAGTTCTGCAAGCTTTATACCTGTTTGGCTACCCGCTAACTCCTTGGATTTATGGGCGTCTCATGGGGCTGACGACTCGAGTGGCTAGTAGAGTGGTCAGATCTACGAAGCCGTTGGATCCGAAGAGCAATTTCACGTAAGTGATATCAGGTATTTAGCAAGCAGCAAGGTTCTCAGGCTGGACCCCATGTGGCTCATTTTCGGAGAGGGTGGAAGCTTGGCTGGCCGGTGGGTCAGACGTGTGTCAGGGAGGAGATCTCACGATCTCGTTCGGCTCAAGCGTTGGAAATGATGAGAGACAGTGGTTTAGCTTGGCTCGACGTCGAAGAACTTCTGGGCTGGGGGGAGGTTCGACGCTGGGGGACACTGGGTGCTCTGGGCGATATCTGGCGTGAAGATCCAGTCGATGAGCGTGGCCTCGCCAAGCTCCACCCTCTCGCCACAGACAGTCTGGCCCCAGTATTTCGCCGTCTTGGCGATCTTGGTGGTCTGCCGGTAGAAGGTGGCGTAGTGCACGGGCAGCAGCTGCAAAGAGACATCTTTGCTGATGGACTCTGTGGTCGAGATGGACGCGTTGACGTCGATACCGAACGCCAGGCTGGGCTGCACGGTATTGGCGAACGCCCAGGCACCGATGGGGATACCAAGGTTGGTGGAGACGGAGAGGTTCATGTTGAAGCTCATGCCCCGTTGACGGGTCTCGGAGGTGTCCTCACGCCAACTCACCTGACGACCAATGTTGCCCCCAGGGATGCAGTCGGCGGCGACCTTCTGGGGAGGGAAGCGTTCGGCTGTTTTCTGCGTGCCATCCCAGACCATGACCACCGCGCGGTTTACCACCAAGGGGATGTTCAGCCGGGCGCTCTTGCCCCCAGCATCCTTCACGGCGATGTTGACGTTGGCCACATATTGCTCAGCCTGCCCTTCTAGGGCGCGGGTGCGGATATCTTTGACGCTATATTCCCCCTGGAGCTTGTCCCATATCTGCAAAAGAACGTTGTTTCCACCAGGTTCCACCGAAGAGATAGATCCTGCGCGCGCCTCGTCGATGAGCATGAAGGCACCCTTGGGGGGCAGAATATTGTCGGGGTTGGTGCGTGTGGCGATGAAGCCCCAGTCGATATCCCACTGCTCGTTGAGGAAGGTCCAGTAGAAGGTTAGTGGTGCGTCTTGGGTGCCTGGGCGCAGGCCGACGGCCTCAACGGTGAAGCCCATGGAGACCTCCTCGCGGGTGGATTTGATCACCGCCTGGCAGCCCTGGTTGCGGGGGGAGGCGTGCACGACCACCAGGGAGGGGCGCACATTGAGGGTGACGTTGAGAGGGGCGGAGCTTAGCTGTGTGCCGTCGTTCCCTGCGTTGATGACCTCGATGGCGCCCACGAATTGGCCAATGCGATTGCCTTGGGGATGAAAGACGACATTGGGCCACATCTTCCAGGAGAGCTGTGAGGGCCCTTCATGGCGGGGTGTGTACTGCAGGTTGACCGCATGGGATTGCCCGTTGTCATCGAAGAAGGTGCCACGAAAGACGAGGATCTGTTGGCCATGTTCAGCAGTGATGAAGTTCTGCCCAAGGATCATCAGCTCATCGCCCACGGCGATGCCCTCGGCGGAAGATGAACTCGCCGCGTGATTCAGCGTCGGTGCGACGTTCTTCCATGCGGGTGCGGGAGTTGGCAGGATTGGACCTTCCTCTTCACCACCACAGGCAGCCAGGGTCGCGACTAGAGCTAGGGTCAGGATCCGTTGCATAACGCTTCTCCTCGGGGAATGCAGACATCTTAAGCAAAGGGTGTGCCGTATCCACACCCCTTGATATCACCGAACTTTGGTCAGTGGCGACAACATGAGTGGCCACCTTGAGGGGGCTATGTGGCTGATCCTCCTGCCGCTTGGATCCCCTTTGGTCTCGGCCCATGGCCACTTCAAGGGGGTGTGCATGCGGTAATTTTGGCCCGAGAGGAGCATTGTGCTTATCCTACCTGTAATGAAATGTAGGATACCCTTGCTCGCCCTGATGGCGCTCCAGCTACCTGCCTGTCTTGATGATGGCGGTGCACCACCCATTACCCCCATAAGGCCCCCTTCGTGCGGCAATGGCATCTGTGAGAACCAGGTCGAGGGCTGCATCAACTGCCCCAGCGATTGTGATTGTTGTGCAGTCGTCAACGCCTCAGGCCGGGTGCCCGTACCTTCCGATTTACCTCTGGCTCAAGGCCAGCCCGATCAACGCATGGTGCAGCTCGATGGTTTTTCAGATGTGGTGCTCAGCTTGGGCAGCGAGGCGGTAGACCTCGCCGTGTTGGGCGGCAAGGAGCTGACGATCCATGGCACTGTCGCCACCAGCCAGGAGCGCTTCGCCGGGTGTCCTCAAGGCAGCACAGGCAGCGGCGCGGTGGAGGTTTGGGGCATTGGCAGAACAGCGACAGGCCTGATCGGCATCTGGACGAGCCAGACGAACACCTTCGATGTGGGGTGCGGGGAGCTTCAGAGCGTGCAGATGATCCAGCTGCGCTCGCAACCGGGATCCAGCGCCACCCTCGACGCTGTCACCATCACCGCTGACGCTTGTGCAGGGGGAGCCCTTTGAGGTGGTCCCACATCGCTCTTGTGCTTGTGCTCTGCGGCGTCGCTCCCCAGCGGGCCTCAGCGAAGTTTCAGCTCGTGCCCACGGTGGGGTTTGGCGACACCTTCACCTGTATCGGCATCAGCCACCGCGACCCAAACTTCGTGATGATCGGTACCGCCACGGGGCGTTTGCATCGCACCATTGATGGCGGCAAGACCTGGGAGGAGGTCTGGGTGCTGCAGCACCGCTCGCTCTTTTTTGGTCGAGAGCGGCAGGCAGACCCAACCCTTGAATACGCCCTCGGGCTGCCCGGAAAATCGCCCCATTTGCAGAGCTGGTTGCGTCAGAAGGGGTTGCACACCTCGGGGGTCAACCTGCAGCAGTTCCTCGTCAAAGAGGGCGACAAGCCCTCCGGGATCAACTGGATCGAGGTGGACTGGCACGACGAAAATCGTGTTTGGGTGGCCACGAGCTATGGGCTCTACCGTTCTCTCAACAAGGGGCGCTCCTTTGTGCGCATCTGGCAGGGGCGCAGCGGTCAGGCCCAACGCACCATCAATGCGGTGGTCACAGACCCCGGAGACCCCAAGACGCTGATCGTCGGCACCGCGGGTGGGCTTTTCATCTCGCGGGACCGCGGCATCTCTTTGAAGAAGGAGATGAACTTCTATGTGCACGGCGGCTTCGTGCGAGCGCTCTATTACGACCGTGAGATGAAGGGGCTTTTGCATATGGCCATGGGGGGCGCGGCCATGGCCAGCCCCGACCACGGCAAAAATTGGATTACCACCCGCTGGCACCTTTGGTCGCCCCGCTCCCAAGTGCAGTGGATCAGCCTCGGACCCAACAACATTCGCGCCATGGCCACGCGTGATGGAGTCTTTGCGTCGTGGCAGGGCGGCGAGATGGGCACGTGGGTGCGTCGCGGCCACCGCCTGACCAAGCAAGATGTGATCTCGGTGATGATCGCCAAGAGCG
>JAFCZD010000504.1 GCA_019314525.1 Deltaproteobacteria bacterium | reverse complement strand
CGCCCCTCCAAAACGCGCGGTGTCCTGAAAGGTGCCAGTGACATAGATGTTTCCGCTGCCATCCGCTGCCACAGCCTCGGCCATCACGTTATCGAGACCCCCATAGCCTGCTGACCAGCGGTGCGTTCCTGTGGAATCATAGCTCGCGACGAAGACATCCGAGAGCCCTTCGCTCGTCAAGGGAGCGCCTCCAAAGCTCGCCGTATGCGCGAAATAGCCAGTAATGGTGACATTGGCGCCCCCATCCACCGCGATGCCGTAGGCCTTATCGTAACCTGTACTGCCAAAGCGCTTGGACCAGCGGTGGGCACCGCTGGGGGTGTAGCTGGCGACGAAGACGTCCGCGAACCCAGCGCTGGTCAACGGGCCGCCGCCAAAGTCCACGGTCCCCGTGAAGGAACCAGTGATCGTGCTATTTCCGCTCTCATCCATTACCACGCCATAGCCCGTGTCCTCTGCCGACCCCCCTATGCTGCTGGCCCAACTCAGGTTGGTGGGAAGAGCAACGCCGGAGTCAACGCTCGCATCTGGTGTGGTCGAGTCGACGTTTGCGTCTGGTGTGGTCGAGTCAACGCTCGCATCTGGTGTGGTTGAGTCGACGTTTGCGTCTGGTGTGGTCGAGTCGACGTTTGCGTCTGGTGTGGCAGAGTCGACGTTTGCGTCTGGTGCAGCAGAGTCGACGTTTGCGTCTGGTGCGCCGGAGTCGACGCGAGCGTCTGGTGCGGTCTGATCGACGACCCTCTGATCAACCGGAGGAACGGCGACGCCAAACTCTGATGCGCTCGAGTCGCTGGCAGGGGTCAAACCAATGGGCGAGTTGTCGAAGCCCAAACGCGTGCAGCTGGCAACCAAGACGGAAACGCACACGATAAGCGCGAACACAATAACGGTATTGCGCATTACATGATAATACCTGTACGTTGCCGGACTGTAAAGAGTCCTTTGAGGTGAAGGTTGTGAAACGACCTCCTGGCTCTCCGTCGAACTTGTGCTAACTTTCTCTCCACCATGACTGGCATGAACCCCATCGCATTAGGCGCTTTGGCCTCCCTGGCAGCAGGGAGCGCGACGTTCTTGGGCACGCTCCCACTGATCGTCATGCGGCGCCCTTCAGAGAACCTGCTCAACGTGCTCCTTGGGGGGTCCGCCGGCGTCATGCTCGGAGCCACGGCCTTTTCGCTCATCGCCCCCGCCATCGCCGCGGGCGGTGTGATGCCCATGGCGGTGGGTGTCATGCTCGGCGCGATGTTCGTGCACCTGATGGACCGCGTGCTGCCTCACGAGCACTTTCAGAACCTCGGCCGTGAGGGCATCGACACGAAGAAGTTGCGACGGATCTGGCTCTTCATACTGGCGATCACGATCCATAACTTTCCCGAAGGGCTCGCCGTGGGCGTGGGCTTTGGTGGCGAAAAGATCGCCGATGGAGCGATCCTCGCCATTGCTATTGGGCTACAGAATATCCCCGAGGGTCTCGCCGTAGCCGCGCCGCTCTTGCGTCTGGGCTACTCGCTTCCTTACGCCATGGGTGTCGCGTTGCTCACAGGGCTCGTGGAGCCCATTGGCGGGCTGCTGGGTGTGAGTATCGTGACGGTGATGGCGCCCCTTCTCCCCTACTTCCTCGGTTTCGCCGCTGGTGCCATGCTCTGGGTGGTGGCCGCCGAGATCATCCCCGAGACACACCATGAGGAGCAAACACGCCGCGCTCCAACCTATGGGCTAATCATTGGCTTCGTCCTCATGACCTCCCTCGACACGGTGCTCGAACCCATCATCAAGCAGTGGCAATGGTGACGGGGTAGTCAGTCCCCAGGATGCCCACGATGGATGTGCACACTGATTGTTTGCACGTTATGCATTGAGGGCAGTGCATGCGCCCCAAACAGCCAATATTCCAGGCAATTCGTGCTACGCGAAGGCGGCACGCAATGTGCATTTTCAATAGACATGCGCCCCATCATAGCAGTAGCCCTTGGCTTGGCTGTTGCGCTTGTTGCTTGGCACGCCTTCATGAGCGAGGACAGCACCTCGCCATCGCAGGCGCGAACGCAACGCGCGGCTTCCTCGTCCCACAAGGTCCCTTCAGCGCGCCCCTGGCTTGGTGCACGTTACGCCACGGCTTCAGCACGTGGCGCCGAAAACCGCTCCCCCACACAACTCACCCCTGACACCTTCGCTGACTCACGTATCCCACTCGAACGCCGCCGTGAGATGCTCGTGGCTCTGGGAAGAACTGGTGACGCCTCGGCTGTCCGCCTTCTGATGGCCACTGGTAATGACAAAGCGTATCTGCGCTGGGCAGCCATCGCAGCGTTGGGGACCATCCGACCGGTGCGCTCACACGCAGCCATCGCGACCTACCTCGAGGGAAAGCTCGACGACACAGACTCTCGCACGGCTGAGGCTGCTGTGCGGGCCTACGGACAGGTGTGGGGAGCCAAAGCCGTGGAGGGCATCGCTGGCGTCATGCGCCGCGCACAAAAACGCCCCGATGGGTTGGGGGCGCTCATCGTGAAGGCGGGCGTAGAAACGCTGGGAGAGATCGCTACGACGGACGCAATGGACGTGCTCAGAGACGACCGCAGTGCCCAAGACTGGGACTTCGAGCATGGAACACATGTGGTGCAGGCCCTGGCCCGCATGGGTGGCACACGGTGCCGTGACGCTCTCATGCGCTACGCCGACCACTTGCAGAGTCAGCTACCCGCAGACCCCATGGCCCGCGCCTATTTTGAAGAGAAGATTGCAGAGGCACGCGCTGGCGCCAGACGAATTGCTGGATGATGGAGAACACCATGAAGGTCTCTGGCCCCACAAGCCCGCTACGAATCATCTGTGCCACCCTGGTGCTTCTCAGCTCCCACGTCGCCCTAGCGCAAATAAGCGTCAAGGGCACCTCCTACACGGTCCTCCAGGATAGCGAGGAGGTTCGCATCAGCCTCAGCTACACCGTCGAGGTCACCGGGGCGCGCTACTTCTCTATCGTTGAGGCCCCTCTCCACGGCACGCTCTATGTTTGGGCACGGGGAGACGACGGCTCCTACGGATTTCAGCCCTTGGCTGTGGGAGAGGAAGTCACAACAAACTATTGGGCCTACTCCCCAGAGCCTGCCTACGTGGGCAAGGATAGCTTCAAGTGGCAGCTGAGGGTCGATGGCGAAGGCACCTCCACCGCGGCCACTGTGAGCTTCACCATCGTGGCCAACACCCCCCCTGAGGTCAGTGACCAGGGCTCGATCATGCTTCAGGATCGAGAGCGACAGGTTCCGCTTCTGGTCAGCGACGTCGATGAGGACCGCCAAGGAGTGCACATCGAGATCGTCAGCCAACCCGCGCATGGCACGCTGAGGCTGCAGGCGAGTACCTCCATGGGGGTGGACAAAGTGTATTACACGCCAGACCCAAGCTTCGTGGGCGAAGATACCTTCAGTTGGCACGCAAACGACGGGTTGGAGACCTCAGCAGACGCCACCTGCCGCCTCTTGGTGCGCGCACCGGACCAGCGCGACAAGACCACGGTGATTGTTGTGGTGGAAGAGCGCCTGAAGCCTGAGCTCGAGACCGACCTGCAACGTCTTGTGGGTGACTTGAAGCGAGAGGGTTATGGGAGTGCACTGCTGTCCTTCAGCGGAACGAAGGCAACGGAGCTCTGGACCCTGCTGCGCGCTGAGTACGCACGCGATGGGCAGTACCTCGCGGGGGTTATCTTGGTGGGCCGCATGCCGTTGGCTCGCTCCCAGACCAGCGCCACTGCCACCGCCCAAACCACCGACCTCTACTATTGGAACCTGCGCCGTGAAGGGCGCACGGAGGTCAACGCCCCGCAGATCTGGCTCAGCCGTATCCATGGGTCACCAGCAGAACAGGAGGTGAATACGATCCGCTGGGCACTGCAAGCCAACCACGACGCACGCACGAATGTGCACAGGCTGCCCCACACGGCGTTTCACTATGCTGTCGCTCAATTCGATTCGGAGTCACGCCAAATCGTGGAGGCGGCAGGAGCGCTGGAGGTCTGGCCTGAAGAGCAGTTCCTGCTGACCTCAGATGCGTGGAAACAAGGTGGGGATCTGATCAAGTCGTTGATGCATGGGAGCCAACTCTCGAGCCAATATCGCACCCATGGTGGCCGACCAGTTCAAGTCCGTTACAACTGTCTGACGAGCTGCAGCCAGGGTGGTCTTGGGCGGACATCCAATTTGGTGCTTATCTCGCGCGGAGGCGGGGCGGTCTTCACCGTAGGCGCCAGCACTACGACGTATGTCGGCGCCTTCGACATGCTCGGCGCGGGCGGAAAGAAGGCAACGTTTCGGGCGCGCCTGGCCGATGGAGACACCTGGGGCGCTGCGCTCCGCGATAGCTACCCCTTCAGCGACTATCACCGGGCAATCTTCTATGGGGATATGTCCATGCCGGTGCTGATCGCCGCCGCGAACACACCCCCGCGAGTCGATACGCTTGTGGCGGACCCCGAAGCGGGAGTGGCACCTTTGGACGTGAAGTTCGAGGCGACGTCAAGCGACGATGACGGCACGATTCAGCGCTATGAGTGGTACTGTCATGGCTTCAGCACTGGAACGGCGGCGCCCCTCGCCGAGGTGGGAGCAAAGGCGGCGTGTCGTTACGAGCTGCCCCACCACTACCTCCCCGAAGTTCAGGTGATCGACGATTTCAGGGCTCGGGGATGGAGTACCCAGGCTATCGTCGTCAAGCCCAACCCCACAACGCCTCTACGGATCAACTGTGGACGCGTATATGGAGGACAACGCACCTATATTCCTGGGGCCGACCTTGTGGATGAGAGCGGCTATGTCTGGCTCCACGAGGAACGCTATGTGGCAGATGGTTCCTGGGGCTTGGAAAACTCCAGCACGGGAGAGACGTCCATCGCGGCCGCGACGGAGATCGCGAACACTGACGATGACCAGCTCTTCCGCACCCAGCGCTGGATACGCGGCACAGGCCACGCGACGTATCGACTACCGCTGGGCGACGGCCGCTTCACCGTTTGGCTCGGGCTCGCCGAACTCGACGGCAAGGTGCTCGAAGGACAACGGCTGATGGACGTCACTGTCGAGGGGGAGAGCTGGCTGCAGGGCTTTGATATCGTCAAGACCGCAGGCGCCGCACACACCGCTCTGTTCGTCTCCAGGGCCTTCGACGTAACAGACGGAGAGCTCACGGTGGAGATACGCCTTGCTGATGGCAGCGAGAAGAACGCTGTAATCAATGCACTCGTCGTCTTCCCCGGCGATCACACCGCCACCACCCCGCCCGATGGCGGCATGCAGCAACCTGATGCAGCGGTCCCGCCTCCACCTCCGCCTCCACCAGCTGACGCTGGCAGCGTGGCTGATGCCAGCAGCGTGGCCGATGCCGATCATTTCTTGCCTGACGGTGGCCCAGCAACAGTGGACCTTGGCGGTGCCATCGCGCCAGATCCAGAGTCTGATGCAGCGCTGGCGCCGGGCAGCGACGCTGGGGTCCCACAGAGCGATGGTAGGACCATCAATCGTCCACCTCCACCTGGTGGCCGGCCCGCGGCGAGTGCCAACGCGAATCTCCTGCATGGGGGTTGTAACGTGGGGGAAGGAAACACCCCACAGCCCCTGGCCCTTGTGCTGCTCTTGGCGGCCTTCTTCTGCACCCGCCGAAGAAACTGAGTTCGGACCTCGGACTCGGACTCGGACCTCGGACTAACTCAGAGTCATTTTCGCTGGTAGAGAAACCCTCGGACCTCGGACTAACTCAGAGTCCCTCGGACTCGGACTAACTCAGAGTCATTTTCGCTGGTAGAGAAACTCGCCTCGGACTAACTCAGAGTCATTTCCTCGGACTAACTCAGAGTCCCTCGGACTCGGACTAACTCCTCGGACTAACTCAGAGTCATTTTCGCTGGTAGAGAAACAGTGATGGGTGCGGCATTCGGCCAGCCGGACCGTGAGCCGGATGCAACGCAAGTCCCTTGTCGCCAAGCCCTTGAATTAACAAGCGGATCTGCATGGTACGCTTCCTGAAGCGCCCAAAGGGCATGACCCGACCCATGCCTGTACGCCCCAACACCACCTATATGGAGAGTCGCCGCTGCTCGGAACGGCGTTTTTTCCTCAAACCCTCAAAGATAAGCAAGCAGATCTATGAGTATGTTTTGGCCTTGGCCGCTCAAGAATATCGAGTAAATCTCCATGGCTACATGGTGGAGTCCAATCACGATCATGTGGTGTCAACGGATACAGAGGGAAACCATCCCGCCTTTCGTCAGAAGAAGAACAGCCTGATTGCGCGAGCGATGAACGCTCACCTCAACCGCAGGGGGGCGTTTTGGGCACCTACTGATCGAGAGGTGGTGGAACTGGTGGACGAAGGGGCTCAGGTGGAGGCATATGCCTATACCCTCGCCAACCCGGTGAAAGATGGCCTGGTGATGTATGGTTACCAATGGCCTGGGGCTCGCAGCCAACCAAGTCACTTTGGCAGAAGCCGCGTCGTTAAACGACCTCATGTGTTCTTCAGCGATGAACTCCCGGAAGAGGTGGTATTGACGCTCACACCACCGCCGTGCCTGGCTCATATGTCCATGGCACTCGCGGCTCACCACCTTCAAGATACGGTGGCTGCCGAGGAAGCTAAACACCGACAGAGGAGGGCAGCCGCAGGATTGGGCTTCTTAGGGCGACGTGCGGTGCGCAAACAGAGCCCCTTTGACAGCCCTACCAGCAAACCGAGCTTTCGCCAGCTCAACCCACGCATCAAGTGTGCTGACGTCACACTGCGCGCAAGAGCTGTCGAGGACCTCAAGGGCTTCTGGAAGTCTTATGCCTTTGCTCGGGAGGAGCATCTACAGGGCCATTGCGCAGCGAGCTTTCCTGAGGGCACCTATGCCTTCCGCCGTGGGCTCGATATCCCATGCGCGGCGGCCTGAGGTTTTCAGCCGCGCCCTGTAGGTATTGGACGGGTCCGTCCACTTCACGATTTCTTCCCGGTTCTGAGCATCTCGGTCTGTTACTTTGGACCCGACAGCGCTCAATTCGTCTCGTGAAATGCTCCTTCTTTCCCCATCACTCCTGACAGCGGGTGAATGCCATCACTTCCCCAAAAAAGACTCTGAGTAGGCCCTACTCGCGGAGTAGGCCCTACTCGCGTCCCCTACTCGCGTCCCCTACTCGCGTCCCCTACTCGCGTCCCCGATCACGCCCCTACTCGCGTCCCCGATCACGCCTGCCATCGAAGCCTGCTGGCTTCGCGTCGACCTGATCATGCGCGATATCTCGCCCACGCTCAGTGCCCTGGTCGATTGGGACATCCACG
>JAFCZD010000009.1 GCA_019314525.1 Deltaproteobacteria bacterium | reverse complement strand
AAGGATGGCGCAGCACCCCTCGGGAGTGGGAGCCTGAGGAGACGGAGCTGCCATCTGTAAGCATCCCTGGCCCAATACACCCCATGAGGCTGACGCCCGCTAGGAGCGCGAGTACGGCGCGTGATGTTCGCTGCATGTGTCTATTTTGGCCTGGGATTGGCCGAGGAACAAACTTCTGTCAGCGGACTAGGGTTTTTTTGGCTGGGCTGCAGGTTGGCTGCTTTGGCTGGTGGGCTGCGTTGTGGCGTGATCCCCAACCTCCGTGCCGTGGGGGCGATGCTTTCCGCTCTTGGCGCTCTCGGAAGCTTCCATTTCTGGGAGTTCCATCTCTGGGAGCTCCATCTCTGGGAGGGGCTTGCTACCCCCCATGGAGCCACGTCCCGGACGGGCGCCCCCGCCCCCAGCTCTGCTGCGCTCTTTCACGTGGCTCTCCTCTGGCAAACTCCAGCTTTGCGCTTTGAGCGACTCGAGCACGAAGTCGAAGTCCATCACCAAGCCAGTGAAGCTCTGCCCACTCGATGAGAGCGTTAGGATATATACCCGTGCCCCTCTGGGAATATAGGCTTGTCGGTGGCGTTGCCCCTTGGACGTCCAGTCGAGTTGCCATAGCTGGTGGCCGAAGCGCTCAGTGCGCTGAGATGCCTTCAAGACGAAGCCGAGAGCTTGGAGGGCGCGGTTGTTCTCGCTGAGCAGCTGCACCATGGATTGGCGACGCTCCAAGGTGGCCAGGGAGATGCTCATCCGCGCACTTTGTGGACGGGTGAGGATCGCGAGCAGCGAGGGGTAGCCTGTTTGGCGCGAGAGCGTCCACTTTTCAGGCACGGTGAAGCTCATTCGGAGCTTATTGTCGCGGAAGCCGTCGCCATCGAGTTGGTAGCCGCCGGCCCTCACCTGTGGGGAGAGGAAGACGACCAGCAGCAGCGAGCATAGTGGCGAAACCTTGTTCACAGTCGTTATTATATTGCCTATCAACGCGTGTGGCGCTTCAATTGCGCAACTTTACGTGGAAAACGCATTTCTATGCTGGGGCGCTTCGGTAAATATGAGCTCATTCAGCGTATCGCCATCGGCGGTATGGCAGAGGTCTTCCTTGCCCGCACCTATGGGGCCGAGGGCTTTGTCAAAGAGCTGGTTATCAAACGGATCCTGCCTCAGCTGAACGAGGATCCGGATTTCGTCTCGATGTTCATCAACGAGGCGCGGCTCGCGGCACGCCTACAGCACGCCAATATTGTGCAGATTTACGACTTCGATCACGTCGAGGGCAACTATTACATTGCGATGGAGCTGATGGACGGGGCCGATCTGCGCCGGATCCAATCCGCGGCCAGTCGGCGCGCGATGCCCTTGCCGCGAACCTTGGGGATCCACGTTGGCATAGAGGTTCTCAAGGGGCTCCACTATGCCCACACCCGGGAACATCACGGTGAGGCGCTGCAGATCGTGCACCGGGATATCAGCCCCCACAACCTGCTCCTTTCCTTCGCCGGGGAGGTGAAGGTTGTCGATTTCGGTATCGCCAAGGTGGCGGCCCTGCACGCCGCGACGCGAACCGGCATGGTCAAAGGGAAGCTGACCTATATGGCCCCCGAGCAGGTGCGTGGTGATCCTGTGGATTCGCGCACGGACCTCTATGCGCTGGGCATCATTCTTTGGGAGCTGCTCACAGGACGACGCCTCTACGAAAACGCTGGCAGTGAAGGGGAGCTGGTGGCCGCCGCGCGGCGTGGCCAGGTGCCGCCTTTGGCGGAGTGCCTGCCTGACGTGGAAGTCGAGCTGGCGGGGGTGGTGGACCGTTTGTTGTGTCCAGATCCTGCCCAGCGCTACGTGAGCGCCGCCGACGCGTTGGCTGATTTGAGTCAGTTCTCTGGTGCGACCGATGCTTTCGAGGTCTCTGAGTATCTGCGTCGCCTCCTGCCCGCTGGAGCGGAGCGTGAGCGACGTGGTCAGACGGCGATGATGGGGCAGGGCCCCCCCAGCGTGATCGCGGCTCCTGCCGATGCGGCGACTGCCACCATGGGTGCCGAGGACGCCGAGGACACCGGGGCTGAGCGAGACGAATTGGCGCCACCCTCCGAGTTAGCTGACGTGGCGGTGGAGCAGGAGACCCAGGCAGCCCGAGGGTTTCCTTGGGTGCTGTTGATCGTTCTTCTTCTCTCTGGCACCACCACCGCGGCCGTGACCTTGTTGCTCCGGGGTGGCAGCCCTCGGAGCATCGCAAACGTAGCCGCCATGACGTTGACGAACGAGGGCGAGGTGGATGGAGTCCCTGTGAGCCCAGGGAAGGTCTATGGGCCCCATGGTCAGAAGATCCACGTGAGCAGCCGAGGCCAGAGTTGGGACGTTGTCTTGGGATCCACGCCTGCTCTGGCAACAAGTAAGCCTACTGTGGACGCGGGAGCTCCTCGCCCATCTCAAACACCTGATGCCCGTCCTTTTGTGGCCGATGTCGCTGCACCGGTGAAGCCAGTATCTTTGCGTGCGGAGTTGGTGAAGCCAACGAAGCGAACCAAGCCAAGGCGGACTAAGCTAAGGCGGCCCCAGCCAACGAAGCGCCCTGGGCAGGGGAGGGTGAAGCCCACCCCGAAAGTTATGGCGACCAAACGCGGCTTTGGCTATGTGGCCGTGCAGGTCACTCCATGGGCGTGGGTCCAGATCGATGGTGGGCGTCGTCTACAGACGCCCGTGACGAAGTTCAAACTACGTGAGGGACGTCACACCTTACGGCTCTCCAATGCTGAGCTTAAAAAGAGTGAGACCTTGAGGATCGCGATCAAGAAGGGCGAGTTGAAAACCATTCGCCGAAACTGGTAAGGCTCCTCGCAAATGTTTTTCGGCGCCAATTTTGGCGTTGCAACTCAAAGCAAGTAATGAGAATTACGCTATTTGTGTCGCTTCTGCGTTCGATATGCGTCCGGGGGAGTGGTGCACATCTAAAACAGCTGTAAATACAAGCTGTTATAGGGTGCGTCTGATCGCATCTAAAATGTAAGTCTTTCGCGCCCCTTCACGAGCCCCTGAAGCACTCTCCCACCGAGCAACGCAAAATATACATAGTATCCCATGCTTATGCCGGAAAGCTGAACGGCTGAGCAGCTGTGGGCATATGTAATTACCCGTAGTGATTCATTTTTTTTTTGATGAGTTCCATTCAGTGGAATATAGTGACGCGAATCCTGACAGCATACTCCATTCAGTAGACGCTACTTAGTATACATCGCTGGGTGGAAGGTGTCGTGGTGCTTGTGGCGCACTTGAGAAGAGAGGGACCCATGGGGGTTCGAAAAATGACGGTGTTGCTCAACGAAGTGGAGCTGACTCAGATCGAAAAGGCACACGCCAACGGTCTGAGTTCCGCTCAGATTATTCAGATTTTTCAGTCACGAGAGATCCGTCTCTCAGAAGCGACGTTTCGCAAATATGTGCAGTTGGGGCTGCTACCGCGCAGCCGTCGTGTTGGGACAAAAGGTAAGCATCGCGGATCCCGCGGTATCTACCCCTGTGCCACGGTGCGGCGCATCAACTCGATCAAGGAGTTGATGCAGCGCAGCTTCACCATCGAGGAGATCCAGCGCAGCTTCAGCGTCTTCAAAGAGCAGATCGACGCTGTGGAGTCCGCCATTGACGAGCTGCTTAAGGGCTTCGAGCGCGAGATCGCCAAGCCACGCTTTGATGTGGCACGTAAACGGGAGTTCACGCGCGATGTCAGCGATGCGCGTCGAGCTGCCTCTGACTTGGTTAAACAGATTATCGGCATTGAGAGCCGAATCACAGCGCCTGAGAAGGCACGCTCACGAAACCGTAGCAGCGGATTGGAGGAATGATGGAGCGCGAGACCCCCTTGAAGTTGGACCCGTTGGCCGACAA
Organism: Deltaproteobacteria bacterium; assembly: GCA_019314525.1. Lineage (GTDB taxonomy): Bacteria > Myxococcota_A > Polyangia > JAFCZD01. Next base: position 26,461 of record JAFCZD010000009.1, on the reverse strand, counting down.
CGACGCCCAGACGACCGAGGAGGAGACTATCGCATCACTTAGCCGTAAGGTTCGTCGTCGTCGTCGTCGTGATCGACCACGAAGCCGAACTGTGGCGATGAAGCGGTTGACCAAAGAAGAGATTAGGCAGGGCGCCGCGCTTATCCCCTATATGAGCTACTCCAAGCCGGAGAGCCGCGCTGAGTGCAAGTGTGGAGTTCGGCCGTGTCCTTATGTGAGTTGTAAGCACCACCTCTATCTCGACGTCAATCCCGACACGGGATCGATCAAACTCAATTTTCCGCACCTCGAGGTATGGGAGATGGAGGAGACGTGTTCCATCGACGTGGCAGAGCGCGGTGGGATTACCCTCGAAGAGGTGGGAGAGATCATGAACCTCACGCGCGAGCGGATTCGCCAGGTCGAGGTGCGTGGGCTTCTCAAGCTGAAGATGACGACGGATGAGATGGGCATCATGCCCAGCAATGCATGACTTGTAGACCTGCTCGGCGTAAATGATGAACCGTTCAGAGCCCACCCGAATCTGCGAGGGCGGGTTTCTGACCGGTTCATCGGTAATCACTAAGCCAGGCGACTAGCGAGCAGTTCTCTTCTCCCAACTGACCGCACGCGATTACTCCCTGTCCAGCAGCCCCGCTTGCAGCAGCGAGCGTTGACTGGTAGAGGACAGCGAATACTCAAAGGTTGGTACGGGAGGGCTCATGGTTAAGATCCGACGGGCGCTGCTCAGCGTCTCTGATAAGCAAGGACTGGTGGAGCTTGGACGCGCGCTGACGCGCCACGGTGTGGAGCTGATCTCATCGGGAGGTACCGCTCGGCAGTTGAGAGAGAGCGACATCCCCGTGGAGAGCGTGGCGACCTTCACAGGTGCGCCGGAGATCCTCGGCGGGCGTGTCAAGACCCTGCACCCACGCGTTTTTGGAGGCATCCTCGCTCGCAGCACTGACGAGCATCAAGCAGAGGTCATCGAACACAACATCCCCCCCATCGATCTGGTGGTGGTCAACCTCTACCCCTTCGTCGAGACCATTCAGCGCGCTGGAGTGACACGCTCTGAGGCAGTGGAGCAGGTGGACATCGGTGGTCCGTCGCTGATTCGTGCGGCCGCGAAGAACCACGAGCGCGTTGCGGTGGTGGTATCGCCAGGCGACTATGGGGCACTCATCGAGGCTCTTGATACGAGCGGAGGTGAGCTCTCTTTGGCTTTGCGTCAGCGACTCGCGGCGCAGGCGTTTGCCTATACTGCGGCTTATGACGTGGCCATCAGTAGCTATTTTTCCCAAGAGGTGGCCCCTCAGGCCGGCGAGGTTGAGGCCACTGACAAAAAGAAGGCCAACGAAGGAGTGTTTGCCCCAGAGCTGGCGGTGCACCTCGAGCGGGCTCAGGCGCTCCGCTACGGTGAGAACCCACACCAGCAAGCGGCGTTTTATTTGCCGCGTGGTGTCACAGCGCCTGGGTTCACCCAGCTGCAGGGGAAGGAGCTCTCCTACAACAACCTGGTGGACGCAGACGCCGCCTGGGCCCTCGCACGTGAGCTGCCCGACACGGGCGTTTGCGTGATTAAACACACCAACGCGTGCGGTGCCGCCTCGGTCGCCTCAGGAGACGTCGCAGAGGGTTTTCGTCGGGCGCTGGCTGGGGACCCTGTGAGCGCCTACGGTGGCATCGTGGCCTGCAACACGCGCGTCGATGAAGCCTTTGTGCGCGAACTCAAGGGTATCTTCTTCGAGGCGTTGATCGCGCCCGATTTCGATGACGCAGCCCTGGCTCGACTCTCACGCAAGAAGAAGCTGCGTGTCTTGAAGGTGGATCCAACGTGCCATCCGGAGTTGCAGTGGCGGAGCGCTTTTTCGGGGCTGCTCTTGCAGCAAGTAGACACAGGGATCGAGGTTGTTCGAGAGGGGAGCGTAGCTACGAAGCGCGCGCCAGAGGAAGAAGATTGGGCTGAGCTGCAGTTTGCCTGGATCGTTTGCAAGCACATCAAGAGCAACGCCATCGTGTTCACCCGCGACCGTCAATTGGTGGGCGTTGGCGCTGGCCAGATGTCCCGCGTGGATTCCGTGAAGCTCGCGCTCTCTCGCGCGGTATTGCCCACAGAAGGCGGCGTGGTCGCTTCCGACGCCTTCTTTCCTTTTCGCGATGGGCTCGATCTTTGCGCTGAGGCAGGTATTCGCGGGGTTGTGCAGCCTGGGGGCTCGATCCGCGATGACGAGGTGGTCACCGCTGCGGACGAGCATCAGCTGGCCATGATATTTACTGGGGCACGTCACTTCAGACATTAGAAATGGGAGGCACTCGTGAAGGTCTTGGTGGTTGGCTCTGGCGGGCGTGAGCACGCCCTTTGTTGGGCGTTGAGCCGCAGTCCAAAAGTGAGCGCACTCTATTGTGCGCCGGGAAACCCGGGCACCGCTGGTTTGGGGCAGAACCTGCCCATCGCCAGCGATGATTTGCAGGGGCTCTGCGATTTTGCCGAGGCTGAGGCCGTGGATTTGACGGTGGTGGGGCCCGAGGCTCCCCTCTGCGCCGGCATCGCGGATCGTTTTGCCGAGCGCGGTTTGCTCGTGGCGGGGCCCTCGGCCGCGGCGGCGCAGCTCGAGGGGTCCAAGGTCTTCGCCAAGCGCTTCATGGCGCGCCACGCCATTCCAACGGCGGCCTTCGAGGTGGTGGAGAATGCGGAAGAGGCCGCAGCCTACCTTACGCGTAACCCACAGGCGTTGGTGGTCAAGGCTGCCGGCCTCGCTGCGGGTAAGGGCGTGGTGGTCGCGGGGACCGTGGAAGAAGCTCTGGCGGCGGCGACAGCGCTGCTCGAGCGTTACGGGGGCCCTTTGGTGCTCGAAGAGCGCCTTGAGGGGGAAGAGGTCTCGGTGATCGCGTTATGCGATGGCGAGCGGGTGCTCTTGCTCGCTTCGAGCCAGGACCACAAAGCGGCCTTCGATGGCGACACAGGGCCCAACACCGGGGGCATGGGCGCCTATTCGCCAGCGCCTGTGCTCGACGAGGCGCTGACGGCGCGGGTGAAGCAAGAGGTGCTCTTGCCGACGGTGCGTGGCATGGCGGCTGACGGCAACGTCTTTCGTGGGGTCCTCTACGCTGGGCTGATGATCGTCAAAGGCGAGCCGATTGTGCTCGAATACAACTGCCGCTTTGGTGACCCTGAGGCACAGGTGCTGCTGATGCGGCTCAAAGACGATCTGGCTGAGCTGCTTGAGGCGGCCGCCAAGGGCCAGTTGTTACGCGAATCCACGTGCTGGGATGCGCGCCCCGCGGTGTGCGTGGTGATGGCCGCCGAAGGTTATCCTGGGAGCTACGAGCAGGGCGCGTCCCTCAGCACGCTGCAGGCCTTCGAGGAGCGTAGCCAACCGGATGATGCTGTCGTCTTCCATAGCGGCACCTGCTTACAAGAGGGGCAGCTCGTGACAAAGGGGGGGCGGGTGTTGGGGGTGACAGCGCTGGGGGACGACATCCAGAGCGCACGCCGCCGCGTCTATGAGTTGGTGGAGCCGCTACGGTGGACGGGCGCACACTATCGCACGGACATTGGTTGGCGCGCCGTGGAGCGCGAACAATGAGGAGCCAGGCGCGCGCCGCGCCGTGCTTGCCTTCCGACGACGTGGGCATCGCTGCTGCCGCAGAGCGCGTGGCCGCGGGCGAGGTGATCGCTTATCCCACGGAGACTGTGTATGGGCTGGGGGCAGATGCCCTTGACCCTGTGGCCCTGGGGCGATTGGTGGCGATCAAAGGGCGTGAGAGCCATCAGCCGATCTCGGTGCTCGTGCAGGATGAGGCGATGCTCCGACGCTTGGTGCAGGAGGTGCATCCTGCGGCCCTCGAGTTGGCACGTCGATATTGGCCTGGCCCCTTGACGCTTGTTTTGCTGGCGCGTTCGGGGCTCCCTGAGCCTCTCATCAACGAGCGAGGAGGAGTGGGGGTGCGTATCAGTTCCGATCCCGTCGCCGCGGCGCTGGTGCGTGCTGTGGGGCGGCCCTTGACCGCCACGAGCGCCAACCGGAGTGGGGAGCCTGCAGCTCACCAAGCGCAGGGTGCTGCTCTTGAAGGCGTGACCTTGGTGCTCGATGGTGGGCCACGGGGTGGTACGCCGTCCACGGTGGTGGAGGCGTTGGGAGCGGAGCTGCGGGTGCTGCGTGCAGGTGCTGTGACGATTTGATGTTGATGGGAGACATGGGCAGCCCGGGGCGGGCGCGTAGAGTGCCCCTGCCCCTGTGGGAAGAGACGACTGACGTCAGCGTGGACTTTCTGCCGGGATTGCTCGAACTTGAGCAGCCACGGCGCGGTTACCGCTTCAACACTGATGCGATCCTGTTGGCCGCGTTCGTCTCGGAGTACACCCGTCCCGCGACGCAGGTGGCGGACCTCGGGGCTGGCTGCGGTGTGGTGGGGCTCTTGATGGCCCGTGAGTGGCCGGACTCTACGCTGACCTTGGTGGAGTTGCAGCCGGTCTTGGCGGCGCTCTGTGCGCGCAATATCGAGCGAAATGGCCTCGATGGGCGCGTTGAGGTGATGTGCAGCGATCTTCGGGAGGGTGGCTGGCGGCGGGGGCACGGGCGCCTCTTGGCGCTCTGCAATCCTCCCTTTTTTCCGGTTGGAAGAGCACGACTTTCGAAGGACCAGCAGCTAGCCTTGGCGCGGCATGAGCTGTGCTTGACGCTGGCTGAGCTGCTCGAGGCCAGCGGTGGTGCATTAGAGGTGGGTGAAGAGCTGGCCCTAGTGCACCTTGCTGCGCGGAGCGAGGAGATCTTCGCCGCCTTCAGCGCTGCGGGTTTTGGCGCCTTGCGCTATCGGCAGGTACGTTCTTTGCCCCATCGCAAAGCACAACGTATCTTGGTGGTTGCCACCAAGGGCGAAGCGGCCGAGAATAGGCATGATTTGGGAGACTTGATCATTAATAGTGTCACGGGCGGTCACAGCGCCGAGGTGCAAGCCTGGCTCGATGGCCGCCGGTGACTTCATGAGGCTGACGGATGTCTAATCTGGTGGTAATCGGTGCCCAATGGGGCGACGAAGGCAAAGGCAAGATCGTCGATCGGCTCGCGGGCCAATTTGACGCTGTGGCGCGTTATGCAGGTGGCAGCAACGCTGGACACACGCTCACAGTGAAAGGGGAGAAGGTGGTGGTGCACCTCCTCCCCTCAGGAGTGCTGCATCCGACCACCCGCTGCTTCCTGGGAGCGTCGATGGTGGTGGATCCAGCGGCCTTGATCGCAGAGGTCGAGGCCGTCGGAGAGGTGGGCGTAACGTTAGGCGGAGACCGTCTCTGTCTCGACCGGCGAGCTCATTTGGTCCTCCCTTATCACCGGGAGTTGGATACTCGGAGGGACGTTGGCGCGAGCGCCATTGGTACGACTCGGCGTGGGATTGGCCCGGCTTATGAGGACAAGGTCGCGCGGCGAGGCCTGCGTGTTGCAGACTTAGAGGATGAATCGCAGCTCCGTGAAAAGCTCAAGCGGGTGGTGGAGGAGCGCATCAACCCCGCCCTCGAATACTTTGGTGCGCCTTTGGTAGACCTGCTGCAACTCTTCGATCAGTTGGTTGAGCAAGGCGCTCGCCTGCGCCCTTGGATCGGCGATGTGCCCGGCGAACTGTGGCGGATGATGGGGCAGGGTCAGCGGGTGCTCTTCGAGGGCGCGCAGGGCGTGCTGCTTGACCTCGAACATGGGTCCTACCCCTATGTGACCTCGAGCTCGACCTTGCCAGCAGGGGCTTGTTTGAGCCTCGGTGTTTCGCCGCGGAGCCTCGGATCGGTCATCGGGGTCGCCAAGGCCTATTGCACCCGGGTGGGAGAGGGGCCGTTTCCCACCGAGGCCCACGGAGAGCCAGGGGAACAACTTGCGCAAGCGGGGCACGAGTTTGGCTCGACCACAGGACGACCACGCCGTTGCGGCTGGCTTGATCTCGTGGCGCTGCGGCACGCTGTTCGGGTCTCGGGGATCGACGCTCTGGCGTTGACCAAGATAGATGTTTTAGCTGGAATCGAGCCCTTGCGTGTGTGTGTGGGCTATACGCTCGATGGCAAGGAGCAGACGTCTCCTCCGGCCACCGCGGAGCAATGGCACCGGGTGGAGCCTCGATATGTTGAGCGTCCCAGCATTGAAGCGCTAGATGTGGTAAAGCTACGAGCTGTGAAAACCTGGAATCAACTTCCTGCTTCGATACGAGATTTCGTGAGTTTCATCGGAGCGGAAGTGGGTGTTCCTGTGGCGTTTGTTTCCACGGGCCCCGGACGTGAAGATGGTGTGATGACTGGGGCTTTTGAGTGGGGGCAATGACTTCCCAGAGGCTCGAAAGGCCCCTTGGATAAGCCATAGGGAGTTTTCCCCTGTGGGAGATTTTCTGCCAATGGCGCAGGGCAGGGCCGTGTCGAATGTTCGAAAGCAGCTGATAGGAAAAAGCTTTGCCCTTTATGAGCGATTGCATTTATTCCCGACGCTATTCTAATAGGCTGGAGCCATGAAGATCACGTGCGACAATTGCGGAGCGAAGTACTCGATCGCCGATGAGAAGGTCCAAGGAAAGGTCTTCAAGATTCGGTGTAAGAAGTGCTCAAACATCATCGTCGTCCGTGGGACGAATGACGAAGGCGATCTCGCCGCCGCTGATGCGGGAGGTAGAGCCAGCGCGGGGGCCAGTGCCGAAGATGGATGGCATGTGGTCATCGGTCGCGAACAGACAGGGCCCATGGGTGCTGCTGAGATTCGTGAGCGGTTTGTAGCTGGTGAGATCAATGCTGATTCATATGTATGGCGGGAAGGCTTTGCTGACTGGCAACGTCTTGTGGCTGTGCCTACGTTTAGCGATCTCGGTGCTAGCGTACCCCCTGTGGCGGAGAGCGCCCCAGCCCCAACTCCGGCCCCAGCCCCGGCCCCGGCCCCAACTGCAGCCCAAGAGCATCAGCCCGATCTCTTCGCTGCTGCGAACGCTGATGCAGCGGGAGAAGAGACAAACCGTACGGATGCGGGTTCGCTCTTCGGTGCCGTTGCCGCTGCTGCGGCGCCTGCCGCTGCTGCAGAGGGTGCGGGCCACGATCTCTTCGCCTCACAGGGAGGGGACGCCGCGCCAGCAGAGGATGCAGGGGGCGGTGGCCTCTTCACCTCGCCTGAGGATGCACCCGCGGCTGACGGAGGGGATCTCTTCGGGCAAAGCAATATCCCGAGCGACCCCTCTACCCCAGTGACTGATGCTCATATGACGGGGCAGCGCGGCGAAAACTCCGTGCTCTTCAGTCTGGCAAATCTGCAAGCCTTGGCCATGGGGGGCAAGAGTACCGTCGCCGAGCCAGGGGCATCGGCTGGGCCAGTTGCAGAGGCTGGTGTGGCATCTGGCGGAGGGTCAGGGTTGATCGACATCCGCGCGATGGCTGCCAGCAGTGGGGCTAGCAGTGGGGCGTCCGTGCATGAGGATGAGCTACCCGCGCTTGGGGGCTTTGCGTCACCTATTGCGGCCGCCCCGGTGTTGTTGCCCACAGGGCGCGAGGAGCGAGCCAAGTGGGTGCTGCCAGCTGTGATCGGGATGGGCTCTTTGCTCGTGGTCACTGTGGTGGTGCTGGTGGTGGTGCTCATGGGCGGGAAGGAAGCAGACCCAACGAAGGTGGCGATGAACACCACGCCTGTCGTGGGTGGGGCTGGTGAGCCTGGGGTCAAAGAACAGTCTGCTGAGACAAAGGGCGCTGATCCTTCCGCTTCAGCAAAGAAGACCGTGGAAAAAAGTGGTGGCGCAGAGCCCGATACCAAGGCCGCAGGTACAGGCAAAGCGGAACCTGCCAAAGTGGCGGATAAGGTGCGCCGGGGCAAGCGTCGTCGTTCTGGGCGTCAGAAGAGGCGCTCAACACGTGCAACCCCATCACCCTCGGCTCGGCCTCCGGCGGCTGCCAAGCCCAGCCGGAAACGCAGGTCAAAGAAACCCGACGAACTCGACGATCTGATCGATGGCGCCCTTGGTGGGAAGAAGAAAAAACGTGCTGCACCTGCCAGACGCGCCAGCTCGGATGCGAACTTACCTGATCGTTTAGAGCGCTCACATATCCAGGCTGGTATGCGCAAGGTCAAAGGGCGGGTCAAGGGGTGTTACGACCGCTTCAAGGTGCCAGGCTTGGCTATGGTGCGTGTGAGCATCGCTGGATCGGGCAAGGTCTCTAGCGCTCGTGTCTCTGGCCTCTTCGCTGGTACGCCCACAGGGTCATGTGTGCGCTCAGCCGTGAAGAGTGCGCGTTTCCCACGGTGCAAGAAACCAACGACGATCACCTATCCTTTCTCGTTGCGATAAGTCCCTGTCCCCCCTGCAACCCATGAGGACCTTCCTGCCAGCACTCCTGTCGGGTGTGTTCTTGCTGCTCTTTCTCTTGCAAAGCGTCCACGCCCAGGAAGGTTCACCCTCTCCAGCCTCTGCTTCCTCCTATGACGCGGTGGGGGAGGCACGAGTGGTAGGGGGAAATGTTGTCTCTGCGCGGCGGCAGGCCTTGGCTCGTGCACAGAGCGCTGCGTTAGCGCTGGCCATCGCCAGTGTGGCGGATCCAGCGGGAGTACCAGCTTCAGTTCATCAAGCCTTGCTCACCCGCCGTTCGCTGATTCGGACCTATCGTGTCTTGGAAGAGGATCGGCAGGGGAACTCCTTTCGTCTCAAAGTGGCTGTGGACGTCGATATGGGCTCCTTGCGCCGCCTGCTGGGCAAGGGGGGCGTGAAGAGCCGGGTGAAACCTCACGGAGTGCCCAAAGCTAATCGAGCCTTGGCCCTTTGGGCCGCACCAGGCTTCAGGGGAGACGTGGCGCGCGCGCTGAAGGCCAGTGGCTATCGGATCGTCATGCTGGATGGGCCTCGGGAGCAGGCACAGAAGCGTGTCCATAGGAAGGCAGCCGTGGTGCTCTTTTTTTCCACGAGCGTGCGGCGCGCTGAAGGCGTGCGCGGTTTGGGCTTGATGGGGGTGGAGTTCACGCTCCATATTGAGGCGCGGTGGAGCACCAACTGGATGACAGTGGGGACGCTGGAAGAGCGAGGCTGGGGGGCGGGGCAGACGGCGCCCATGGCACAGAAGGACGCGCTAGCGCGGCTTTTGCCTCCCTTGTTGAAGAAGCTTGGAGCGCTGCTCAAGAAACACGCGAGACCTACGTTGGCGGCTGGTGATGTGCTGGTGGGTGTGGCGGGGTTGCAGGGGCTCGCTGAGCAGAAGGCCATCTGTGAGTTTTTGCGCGCGAAAGATGCTCGGGTTTGTGAGACTCATAAGCTGCAGATGGGGCGAGTTTGGCTCCGCCTGTTTGGGACTTCAGGGGCCGCCCACATCGTTCGACTGCTCACGGCCCACGATTTTTCGGGTTTCACACTCGCCCTCGAGCGCACACAGCAGCAGGAGGTTTGGCTGCGGGTCCGCCGTGGCCTCGCGCCCTGAGTTAGCTCAATTCTTCGCTCGATTGAGCCGTTCTCTCATCTCCACCAGCAAATTGGCGTGCTTCTCCTCACAGGTTGAGAGGTCCTGGAAGAAGCGTTGTGCTTCCCCTGTGAAGTAATCGGCGATGGCGTCGTAGTATAGCGCTGCGCTGTGTTCAGCAGAGATCGCCAGGTCAAGAGCTTCCTCGATGGTGATCTGATCGGCGTGTCGCCAACCTGGCATGGTCTCCACGCCCGCGATGTTGTCATTGGCGTTGGCTGGAAGCTCCTGGCGGGCGACGCGTTGTCCGAGCCTTTCAATGGATTGAGCGTGCTCCTCCTCTTGCTCTGCCATCAATTGAAAGAGCTCACGCGCCTCTTTGTTGGCTGCTTTGGGCACGAGATCTAGGTAGAAGCGCTGTGCTGCGCGCTCTGCCTCTACCGCGTTGCGGATGGCCTGGGCCAGTGTGAGCATCTTTTCGACCTCCATCAGGGAGTGGCTATTTGCGCCGCAGCAGAACACGCCCAACGGAGAAGCGTGGGGGGCGCTTGGGATCACAGTTGTGAGAGAAGCCTTTGGCGTCAAATTCTTGCTCGAGGGAACCGGTGCCACCCTCGACATTGGCCTCCACCCGTAGGATGTGCGTCCCCGCTCGTGAGGGGCTGCAATAAGAGAGAAGGTAGAATTTTCGGGACGCGGCCTCGATGGATTCAGCCACTGAGTTGAAGGCAGATCCCACGTCGCTATCCGCTTGGGCCTGAACGAAGCCTGTATGGCCAATACGAGAGAGCGAGCTGGAGGCGATTTCTGCACCAAGACCAATAGCGAAAACGTTGAGATCGGCCTGGTCAAGAGCCTCGAGCATTTTTTCCTCTGGGACGCGGTGAGCTCGATCGGTGCCATCAGTGAAGACCACCAAGGTTCCAAGGCGCACAGGCTGACGGGACGCCTGCATATGGCGCTCGAGGATTTGCACAGATGCTACGACGGCGCCGTTGAGGTTCGTGGACGGATCCTTGGTTTTGTAGCTCGATAGGCGAGCGAGCCCCCGAGTGACAGCAGCGGGGTTGTTGGTGGATCTCACCAGGGGGATTAGCTTGGCGCGCCCATCAAAGGCATAGACTGAGACTTTGCGCTGCTTGGTCATGCGCTCGGTGAAGGCCGCCGCGGCCTTCACGAGTTGATGCATGGAGCCCGATTCGGTGATGCTGCCCGAGAGGTCGAGTAGGAGCAGCACGTGGTGCACCACAGCTACCTCAGGGTTGAGGATGGTCTGCTTGCTCTCGAAGGGCGAGATCAGCTGCCCGTCTTCATAGATGCGAAAGGACGTGGCCTCCAAGCCCCCCACGGGCATGCCATCACGGGTCTCTACTGAAAAGTAGAGCGAAATATTGCTCGGCTTCTGCACGCTATTCTTGAGCAGATTGAGCTGCAGGCCACCGCAGGCGGGCAGCACGAGGATGAGGACGAGCATCCAAAGTCGTTGAGTTTTCATCACTGAGATCATCGCACATTCTTTGCCGGGTGGGGATGCTAAGGACGCCTCCCGAAGGATCGCATTGGGTTGACCCTGGATGCTAAGGTAGAGGAAACGACAGCACCCAAAGGGAGATGACCATGCGCCGAGTTCACACGCTCTATCTCATACCCTTGTTCATGTTCGCTGCTTGTGGAGATGACGACCCTGTCTCGTACTCAGCGCCGGTGGGGATCAACCTCAAGGCGAAGAGCGGGGACGTCAAGAACGGGGTGGTGGTGGATGAAAAGAGCATCACCACTGAGTCGGGCAACCCTTTTGGTGCGTTCGTCAAGGAGGCTCAGGCGCGCCTGGGTGGAGCCGATCCAGGGCTGGTGGTTGTGGATCAACTCACCTTGAGTCTCGGAGGCAAGAGCACAGGGGTTGTGGGGCTCGAGGGGGTCTTCAGCGGTGAGGTCGCTGTGCTCTTCGTGATGAGTGATACAGACAACTCTTTCAATGTGGGAACGGTGCAGGCGCCTCAAGGGGGAGGCCCCGTCAAGATCAGTGTCTCTTTTGACTATGGGCAGATGGGCCCGGTGGACCGCGAGAAATTCCTCGCAGGGAGCTTCAAGGTGGTGTTACGCGGCTCCGCCGCAGTGGCATTCGATCACGCCGGCGCTGAGGCTGATCTGCAGTTGACCTTCGGCTTCTCTGCTTTTGAGTAGTATCTTCTGTTGTGTCAGAGCTCTAACTTGAGTTCTAGCGCTCGACCTGCGATTCTTGGCGGCAGATGCTCGGGCGAATCATTTTGGATCCCATCAAAAAAACGCTCCCTTTGGTTCTGCTCCTGCTCGCTGTGGTGGCTTGCCAACCACAGCGGCCTCGTGCACGTCCCGTGGGAGGGCTTCAGCTCGACTGTACGCCACAGAGCGCCCAGATATTTGTCGACGATCGCTACGTTGGCACCGTGAGTCGTCTCGCCGGTAACGCGCTGACCTTGTCTGCGGGCACCCATCGCATCGAGTTGCGCGCTGAGGGCTATTTCGCCTCCTATCATGAACTGCGTGTGGTGGTGGGGGTGCGTCAAAAGCTGCAAGTCACACTGCGGCGCGAGCCCTTCTAAGGAGGTTAGCGATGGGCATGCGGCAGAAGGCCCTTCAACGACGAACGCATCGTTATTGGCACGTGGCCTTCATCGCGGCTGTGTTGACGTCGGCGTTCTTCCTCTTACAGGGGTTGGGGCGTGTGCTTACACCTGTGGTGGCCGCGCTCTTGCTTACCTATTTGCTCGATCCCCCCGTGAGCTGGATGGCGAGCCGGCTGGCCCTGCCGCGGTGGCTTGGCACTTTGGTGCTGCTCTTGGTCACAGTTGCTCTGCTGGTGCTGGTGCTGGTGCTGATCATCCCTGTGATCGCACATGAACTCGAGGTCTTCGCCGCGCGGCTCGAGCAGCTACCTCAGACCTTGCTGCCATGGATTGAGCGCACCTTCGGTGTGCAGCTTCCCCACAGCTTCAAGGACCTGTGGGCGCATTTGGGCGGTGACGTCCGTCACGTCTCAGGGGATGTCCTCGGTTCTTTGGGCGGGGTCGCTGGCAAAGTCGCCAAGGGCACCATGGGGATCTTCTCTGCTGTGGGAGGGCTGGCTGCGGGCATCGGCACTGCAGCTCTGATTCCAGTCTTCACCCTCTACTTTCTCCCCCAATTCCCCAACATCGTTGGAGGCATACGCAACCTGATACCCTTTCGTTATCGCGAGTGGGTCGAGCAGACGGTGACGGACATCGACCGCACGTTGGCTTCGTGGATGCGCGGCCAATTGACGGTCATGGCTTGTTTGGCGACCCTCTATGCTCTTGGCCTGAAGTTCATCGTCGATCTCGAGATGGCCGTGGTGATCGGGTTGCTCACAGGGCTTCTGGCTTTCATCCCCTATGTTGGTTTCATCCTGGGCATGCTCTCGGCGTTCTTGGTGTTGCTCTTGGGCGAGGGAGGGTTGGACACGACGCAGTTGTTCAAGATGTTGGCTGTTTTCGGCGGGGTGCAGCTGCTCGACGGGATGGTGCTCACGCCGCGCATCGTGGGTGAGAAGGCTGGTATTGGGCCCGTGGGCGTGCTCGCGGCCCTGCTCGTGGGTGGGAAGCTCTTCGGCTTTATTGGCGTGCTCCTCGCCGTCCCCACCGCAGCGGCTTTGGCGGTGGTGGTGAAGGGGGGCATCGAGGCCTACAAGACGAGCCTCCTTTACCGCCGGGGAGAGGACGAATACATCCGCGCTCATGTCGATGAAAGCAAAGAGGCGTGATGCGCCGCATCAAGGTGGTCGTTTCTGATCTGCACATGGGGTCTGGGCCCATGAACGTCGATGGCACCGTCAACGGGATGGAAGATTTTGTTGGCGATCAGGCCTTGATCGATCTGCTGGAGTACTATCGCACTGGAGAATATGCAGACGCTGAGGTGGAGCTGATCCTCAACGGTGATGTCTTCGAGGGGCTCCTCGCGGATCTCGATGATGAGACACCCGATCTCATCACTGTGGGCAAGTCAGTGGAGAAGATCAGGCGCGCTCTCGAGGGCCATCGGGCGGTCTTCGATGCCCTCGGGGTCTTCGCCGATGACGAGCGGCGACAAGTTGCCTTTGTCGTCGGCAATCACGATCAGGACCTTTATTGGGAAGAGGTTCGTGAGTTGATTCGAGCCCGCACGCATCCAAGGGTGCGCTTCATCGACGAGGTATATGCCTTTGATGGCGTTCATCTTGAGCATGGGCATCGCCACGAGCATCAGAATCGTATTGATCAGCGTAAGATATTCCTCACCCGGGGGCTCCCAGAGCCAGTGCTGAACCTTCCCTGGGGCAGCGACATGTTCCTCAACGTCTTGATGCCGCTCAAGCGCGATCGTCCCTACCTCAATCGCGTGCGCCCCCTGCGGCAGGCCTTCGTTTGGGTATTGGTCCATGACATCATGTTGCTCTTGCGGGGGTGGTGGAACTTCATCGCGCTGCTGCTTCGTGGTCGGTTTCGTGCACAGAGAGAGCGTCGCATCACCCTCTGGAAGACGCTACGGGTGATGTTCAGTGGCTGGGCGTATCCGACCCTCGAGGGCGATGCTGGGCGCATTCTCAAGGCTGACCAGGGCATCCACACTGTGATCTTTGGGCATACACATATCCCGATGTGGCGTCAGCTGGCGCCGGGGAAGACCTATGTGAACTCTGGGTCCTGGATGCCCACGACCAACCTTCACATCTCTGCCATGGGGCACGACCGCAAGCAGACCTACGTCTACATCGAGTACGAAAACAACATCCCACGTGCACGCTTGAAGCTTTGGCATGGACGACGAGTGATCGAAGAAAATATCGTGATGTAGGTCAGCTCGGCTCCTAGCCGGCGCCGTGGGAGCGCTCACGCGGCGCAGATCCCGCCTTTGGATCTTCTTCGAAGGGATGAGGTGTGTGGCTGGGTCATCCCCCTCAGAGGGATTCGCAGAACTCTATGCGACGGGGGACCTTATACGGGGCGAGTTTTCGCGCACAATGGTCGATGATCGCCTCAGCGTCCACGGGTCGCTTTCCTTTGAGTACGACTCGAGCAACCACCATGGGGCCACCCAGGGGATCATCGATGAGCTCGACCTGTGCGGCGCTGACCTTGGGGTATGACTCAATGCAGCCCTCTACCTCGCCCAAGGCGACTTGCTTGCCCTCTACTCGTACGACGTCGTCTTCGCGGCCCTTGAGCGTTATGCGTTTGGCCCGATCAATGGTCACCAGGTCGCCTGTGCGGTACCAGCCATCCTGATCGAGGTTGCCAATGCCAACCCTAGTGGCGTTCGCTGCGGTGGCCGGTGCCAGGTTCAGGGGGGACACTGTAGGGCCTCGCAGCCATAAAGCCCCCTTGCGGCCGCTGGGAAGCGCTTTGCCCGTTTTTTCGCTGACGACACGAACTTCGAGGCCGGGCAGCACTTTGCCCACTGTCTCTCCAGCTTGACCTTTGCTGTCGATAGCGATGGCCCCGGTCTCCGTGGTGTGAAAGCAACTCAAAGGCCGTACGCCATATTTTTTCTTGAAGTTCTCCATGGCGGTGCCAACGAGGCCACCGCCGAGAGAGAGCAGTTGGGGCTTGTGGGTCAAGGGACGAGAGGCGGGCAGGTGGGCCAACTCAGCGAACATGCTTTGGTTGCCGGGAAGTACCGTGATTTGTTGCTCTCGTACGAGCTTGAGGATGCGGCTCGGTGCGATCTCGTCTTCGAGGTAGAGCGCGGCGCCGCATGAGAAGCAGGCGACCATGCCCAAGTCGAAACCAAAGGCCTGAAAGAGCGGAACCGTAAGCAACGCCCGGTCTTCGCCATCGAGCTTCAAAATCTCCCGCAATTGCGTTGCGGTGGCGTCGAGGTTGCTTTGTGTTCGCTCCACCGGTTTTGGGTCACCCGCAGAATCGGTGGTCACCAGCACGGCGGCGATGTGGTCGGCCTTTTTCCTCGGGACCTTTGGCTCATCCGTTGGGTAGATCGAGCAACTCAGCAGGGTTCCTTGCAGCCGTCGCCGGCTTTCAGGAGCATGTTTGCGCTCACCTTCACCACCAGGCAGCGGAGCATCCCCCCCTCTTGGGCGCGTGATCAGCCCACGCAGAGGGATGGTCGACATCAGCATCTCGAGCTCACGCGTGCTCGCGGTGGGATCGAGGGGCAAAGGGGCTGCGTCGAGTTTGCTGAGGGCAAGGGAGAGGATAACGAAATCCGGGACGTTGCCGAGCATGAGCCCGACGAAGTCACCTGGACGAACTCCCATCGAAGAGAACTCGCGGGCTCGTTTGTCTACGCGATGAGCTAGTCCACGCCAGCTGAAATAGGTATCGCGATAGATGAGCGCTTTGGTGCTCCCTTTACTCTTGACTGTCTCTTTCAACCAACCGTAAAGCAACATGCCGTTGCCTTTCAAAGACCAAAAAAGGGCCGACGGATAATAGCTTATTAAAATGCGAAGAGGCAATAGTGATTCAATCAACACCAGTCTATTACAAAGTGTGCCAAAATATCAACAGCTTAAAGAGCTGAGAGTGTAGGGCAAGATGACCGAGAGTATTGATCAAGACACCATCGCCGCTGAGATCATGGCAGAGCACAAGCGTGTACCTCACGCTGATGTCGCTGGTCCAGAGCTCCATCTCCATGTGACCCTGCACACAGTGGTCGAGACACAGCTGCGCAGCGGAGAGCCAGCGGAAACACAGAAGACCCTCGATCGCCTGATGCGGGAGGGGCTTGACCGGCATCGCGCAATCCACGCCATGTGTTCTGTGGCTTCCGCTGAGTTCATGCGGGTGATGCGGGATAAGCAGATATTCGATGGTCAGCGCTATGCGGCTGCTCTAGAGGCGCTGAAGGTTGACGACTGGCTTGAGTGAGAGTTCAACTCTTGGTCTCAGGCTGCCAGCTCTTGAGCGAGCTGCGGCGAAGTTTGCCTGTGTTGGTCCGGGGGAGTGTGTCAACGAAGACCAGATGGGCTGGGAGCTTGAAGCGGGGCAGGTGCTCGTGACAGAAGCGCATGATCTCCTTTTCGCTGGGCCCTTTGCCGTCTGTGCGCACGATGAAGGCGGCGATGGCCTCACCGAGCAATTCATCGGGAACTCCCACCACTGCGCATTCTGTGATGCCATCCAGTTTCTCGATGACAGCTTCGATCTCCTTGGGGCCGATCCGATGTGCGCCCGCTTTGATCATGTCGCTGCTGCGCCCGATGATCGTGATGAAGCCTTCGTCGTCAACACGCGCCAAATCGCCTGTGCGTAGCCCTTCCGGGCGGAGGGCACGGGCCGTGGCCTCGGGGTCTTTGAAATAGCCGAGCATGATGTTGTCGCCGCGGGCGACGAGCTCACCCTCTGCGCCGACGTCTACCGGCTTTCCTGCAGCATCCAGGACTTCGAGGGTTACATCGGGGATCGCCTTGCCCACTGAACCGAGTTTGCGCGAAAGATCCGCAGGGGCGAGGAAGGTGAGCCGCGGGGCGGCCTCGGTTTGTCCGTACATGACAAAGAGCTCTGCGTTCTGGAAGGCAGCTAAGACGCGCTCAGTGAGCGCAGGCGTCATGGGGCCGCCCGCCTGGGTCAGGTAGCGCAGACTCGAGAGGTCAAACTCTCCCATCACCTTGGAGTGCACGAGGCGGGCGAAGGTCGAAGGGACGCCCGACAGGCCCGTGCAACGTGCTTGGGCGATGCCCCGCAAAACAGCGGCGGGGAAGGCCACGGTTCCCACGTCCACGAGGGTTCCTCCCGCCGCGATGTGGGTGTGTAGCAGCGAGTTGCCATAGGAGTAGAAGAGCGGCAGCACGAGAGCGAGGCGTTCGTCTGCGTTGAGATGGAGGTATTCCACCGTGGAGCGTGTGTTGGCCAGCAGGTTGCGATGGGCGAGCATCACCCCCTTGGGCTGGGCCGTGGTCCCTGAGGTATACATGATCGCGGCGAGGGACTCAGAGCTCACTGTGGAAGGGGGGCCGTCGGGGCCCTCGAGGAGCGTCTGGATATTCAGGTGAGGCATGGCATCACCGAGATCAACCTTCGCGGGGGCTCCGACGCTGATCACGGCGCGCAGCTCGGGGAGTTCGCTCTGGCAAGCCTCAAGGAGCTTGGTGTTGCGTGGCTCGATCACTACGGCTCGTGCCTCACAGTGGCGCAGGGCGCGCAAGAGCGTGCCACGGCGCGTATCAGGACAGAGGGGGACGATGGTGGCGCCGGCGCAAAGGGCTCCGTAGTAGGCGAGGGGGTACTCAGGGCGGTTATTAATGACGAGGGCGACCCGATCTCCTTCGAGCACCCCAAGTTCCCGGAGGGCTCTGCCAAAAGCGCGGCACTGTTGGACTGCGCTCTCATAGGTGAGCTCATGGCCACGATGGATGAAGAGCGGGCGGTGGGGATGTTTTTCGGCTGAGGTGAACAGAAGGGCAGGTAACGTGGAGGGCACGACTGTTCTCCTTGGTCGCTTTTTTTTCTAGGGGGCGTTGTTGAATGTTGGGCGCTTGCCCTTCTTGCCCGCTTTATCTAGGAATTTCTCGATTTTACGTACCGGGTCGTAATCTTTGTCCTGCGCTGGCGCGAATCCTCTCAGGCGGCTCTTTTTGCCAAGGACTCGTTTGGCCACGGCTGAGCCTGGCGCGAGGGAGAGCAAGGCATCCTTGATCTCCCCGGCCAGCTTTTCCGAGACGGTGTCCGACACGCAATAGGCATCGTAGGGGATGCGTCGCGTGCTGAGCAGGATCTTGAACTTTTCGGGCGCCATGCCGTGCTTCTGGGCCTCATAGAGCATTCCAGCGAAGACAGCTGCACCATCACAGGCGCCGTCATAGAGCGTGCGCAATGCCGTGAGATGGTCTCCTGTGAAGCGGGTGGCCCTGAAGGCGGTGTCAGGGTCCATGCCGTTGGCGCGGAACTCGCCACGCGGGTAGAGGTAACCTGAGGTAGACGTGTGGCTGACGTAGCAGAAGACCTTGTCCTTGAGGTCGTGGATCGTGCGGAAGTTCGAGTCGGCGCGAGAGACGATGAAGCCATCATAGGAGGTGCCGCTGGAGGTGACATGGGTGGCGATCAAGCGCAGGCCAGGCTTCTTACGTACGGCCCGGACATAGGCATAGGAGGCCAGGGCAGCAAACTCAATTTCGCCACGGGAGAGCTTCTCTGCGAGGTTGACGTAGCCGTCGAGTACTTCGAGCTTCACGGGCCGCTTCAATTTCTTGGCGAGATAGCGGAGCAGGGACGCGTGCTCCTCACCGAGCCCTTTTTTGGGCAGGTAGCGCGTGATGCCGAAGCGGACCGGTTTTCCCTCGTATTGCGCGCCAGCCTGGAACGGGTCCGCCACCATCCCGTTGCCGCTAGCGCCGTTTCTTTGGCGTGAGATGGCCACAACCAGCACTGCGCCCAGAATCACCACGGCGAGACCGATGGACGCCATCCGCGTGATGGCGCGCTTGCGCTGGAGCTGCTGCTCGCGACGCTTCGCCCCAGAACTCTCCGCGCGCGTCGCCATGCCAGAGGGGCTTGCCGCGATGAGAGAGGGGATGGAGTTGGCAGATGGATGGACAGTGGGGAAGGTCGCTGCGCCAGTAGGCACGACGTCGATGGGGATGGGGGTGCCGCGGGTGATCTCAGGCATCGCGTGGGTCAACTCGACGCTCATCTCGCGGGCGCTCTGTTGACGGTTGGCCTTGTCGACTTCGAGGGCGCGCAAGATGGCGGCCTCGAGGGGTTTGGGGATTGAAGGGTCGATCTCACGGGGCATGGTGGGGTTGCCCTCGAGGATCCGATCGATGATCTCGCGCTGAGTCGTCCCCCCAAAGGGAAGCTTTCCCGTGACCATTCGGTAGAGCAGCACACCCACGGCATAGAGATCCACGCGCTCATCGATGTCGCGCTCGCCGCGTGCTTGTTCAGGCGCCATGAAGCGTGGGGTGCCGATGACGGCGCCCGTGGCTGTTACGTCGGGTACAGCTGGATCGCTGTAGAATTTCGAGATGCCAAAGTCGAGGACCTTGACCACCTGGCTGTTGTCCTCTCGACACGCGACGATAATATTCCCTGGCTTGAGGTCACGGTGGACCACGCGTTTGTCGTGGGCGGCCGCCAGGCCAGCGAGGATCTGCAAAGTCACGGCGGTGGCGACCTCGGGCCGGAGCACACCCTCACGTCGGAGGTAGGCGCTGAGGCTCTCACCCTCGAGCATCTCCATGACGATGAAGGGGATGCCACGGTCATCGGTCCCCGTGTCGAACACAGAGACGATGTTTTCGTGGCGAATGGCCGCAGCCGCGCGGGCTTCGCGGCGGAAGCGGGAGAGCGCGTTCTTGTCGGTGGCGAAGCTCTCGTTGAGGAGTTTCACGGCCACAACGGTTCCCAGCCCCGTGTGCTCTGCTTGGTACACCGCTCCCATCCCGCCCTCTCCCAAGAGGCGGCCAAGGCGATATTTACCCCCTATCAAACGTGTCGGGGGGAGCACTTCTGTTCCCTCAAGCCCCAACTTGGCGTCACATTCCTCATGGGACATGGGTCCACTCCAAGAGCTGTTGTCCCGATCAGCTCTCGGCACGGATATCTTTCCGTCTGGTTACAGCTTTTCGCCGATAGTCTACCCTCTTCTTCACTTGCGCTCCAGTTGTTGCTGTCCCGCGACGAAGAAGGAAGGAGGAGCGTCTAAGAATCGTATTTGGAGGCAAGCCAAGCGCGGCACAAAGTGCTAGGATACCAGCCTAAGTTTCGAGCATATTGCAGAATTTCGCGCATGCCGCGGTACCTTGAGCACACATGGCAAGCATTTCCTCCCCAAACAGTGGCCCTCACCAGCGGCCACAGCTGATGACGCCAGGCGAGCAATTCGGGCGTTTCTTGCTCGTGGAGCATATCGGGCAAGGGGGAATGGCGGAGGTCTTTCGTGCCAAAACCTCCTGGGCGGAGGGGGTCGACAAAGAGGTTTGCATCAAGCGCATCCTGCCGCCGCTCTCCTCTGACAAACAACTGCGGGAGATGTTCATTCAAGAGGCGCGGGTCGCCGCCTCCTTGACCCACGGCAACATCGTGCCCGTTTATGAATTCGGGATCATCGACACCTACTATTTCTTGGCGATGGAGTTTGTCGACGGCTACACCATTCGTGAGATCATGATGGAAGCCGCTCGAAAGAAACGTTGGCTGGAGGTTTCAGAGGCGCTCTATATCGCCACAGAGGTGCTCGAAGGGTTGGACTACGCGCATCGCAAACGTGGCACGGATGGGGCTCCGCTTGATATCGTGCACAGAGATGTAACGCCTGGGAATGTAATGGTTTCCACGGATGGTGAGGTGAAGATTCTCGACTTCGGCATCGCAGCCATGGGGGGCGTGAAGGATGTCGCCCAGGGGGCAGCCCGAGGTAAGCCAGGTTATGTGGCCCCCGAGCAGGCGGTGGGCATGGCGGCCGATGGGCGAGCGGACATCTACACCATGGGGGTGATCCTTTATGAGATGTTGACCCATCGTCGGCTCTTCAAGCAGAAAGATCCTCGAGCGCGCCTGGAGGCCGCGTCAAGCGTGGCACGCCCGTCGGAGGTGCGGCCTGTTTTGCCGGCCAGCCTCGATTCAGTCGTGCTTCGTGCGTTGGAGCCCAAGGCTGGGTTTCGCTATGGCAAGGCTGGGGAGTTTCGCGACGCGATCTTCGATTATATGCACGAAAATGGGATGCGCATGACGCGCGCCCAGATGGCCAAGGCGCTCAAGCGCGTCTTTGGCTCGCACACCACCCATGGAGCCATCGACGCGGACATTCGTGACTTGGACGAGGAGAGGCTCGAACGACCGCCACGGCGTCAACGCGTGACGCGGTCCACACGCACCATCTCGTCCAATAGAGGAGTACCGGGGCTCGATGCGGCCATCGCGGACGCACGCAGGGCGCGTTTACGAGGCATTCTTGTTGGTATGGCTTTGGTGGCGGTGGTGGGACTCGCCGCACTCTTGCTCTTGAGTTGAGACAGATGAGTGGCGATACAAAAAGTCGAGTCGAGGCTGGCATCGAGGTCCTGGGCAGGGACCTGGTCGAGACCCGCAATCAGATCATCAAGAATGCCAACACCGTCGGCAACCTGACGGCTGAGGTGCGCCAGATCAGCAAGCAGCTCGAGCGGCGGCGCCAAGGCTTCACCCTCGGTTCACTGGGGACTTATGTGCTCTTCGTGATCGTCATCGGGGGAGGGGCCTATCTTGTCTTGCAGGCACGCCTTGAGCAGCTGGCGGTGGAGATGAACGGTTTGCGGCGCCAGCACGCGTCTGCTCAAGTGCGGCTGGAGCGGCTGCGGGACGAGGCCCGTAAACGGCGTGAGAGCGAAACCAAGGCGATGGCCTTCTATTTGTTGATGAAAGCCAGAGATGTGCCGAAGGCCCTGAAGCTCTATCCGTCTGTCGCGAGCCTGCCCCTCACCAAGGTCGAGGCGGCGCTCTTCGAGCGCTATGTGCAGAGCAAGCAGTCCAGCCTGGCCTATACTGGCTACGCTACCGGTATGCGGGCCATTGATGAGAAGAACTGGAAGCGCGCGGTGCTCGAGTTTCGCCGTTCGCTCAGCTATGTGGTGCGATCGCCCCATCAGGCATCCCTGCACTATTATTTGGGCATCGCGCTGACGAAGATCGGCAGTTACAAGCAGGCCGCTGAGGCGCTAGAGACGGCCGCCAAGGCGGGCGCCGACAAGCTGGTATCGTCACAGATCTACTACCACATGGGTGGTGTCTATGGGCTGCTGCAGCAGCGCCAGAAGGCGTTGAAGTTCTACAAGCGCTACATCAAGGGACATCCGCGTGGCTCCCACGCACGCCTCGCGCGCAGGCAGATCAAAGCGTTGAGCAAGTAGGACCCACCTCTCCTCCATCGAGCCTCGATGGCCATTCGTCTAGCCAGTGTGGCGACATACCTCCCCATCACAGATTGCTCACTACATGTAGCGGTTTGTCTTTTCAGGGAGTTCCGGATCCTTCTGGCTCTCCTCGACGGGCCTGAAAATTGCTACGCGTATACATCGATGATTGCGCTCGTTCGATGAGCGTCACCAAAGGAACACGCAGATATGAAGGCTCACTTCACCCTCATCCTCTCTCTCTCTTTGGGCCTGCTCGGCTGCAATCCTCAGGGCGCCGTCACAAAGCAGACTCACAGCCAGGAGAGGATTCTAGACGATCCAGTCAAGCTCCTGAATCCTGCTGACATCGACAGCCCGAATGTCATTCAGTACAGCTCGCACCATGTTTTTGACAGCGGCCTGATCAGCGCCAAGACCTTGCACGCCTCTGGCTACCGGATGGAGCATCTGCGGCTGCTCTACGATCAGCCCTCCAACCGCGTCTTCATGACCAGTCACACCGCCCTCAACCGCCCTTATGATAACGGGGTCAGAAACTCACCGGATTGCCCCGAAGGCCTGAGGACGGTGATCCTCAATGAGGTCGATGGGGATCATCCCAGCAACTTCAACTACAGCGCGCTGGTAGCCGCGGATTGCGGTTACCGCGTGGCCAACGCTGACATGCATATTCACGACCGCCGGATGTTCATCGTATACATCGTGGTTGGAGGAGCCGATGTATGTCGTTATGACGACCCCAGCGTCAACACCGCGATCCCTGTGGAACCTGGCACCGGTGGAAAGAAGTGGCAGGTCCGGCTCAAGGTCAGCAGTGTGATCGATCAGGCTCCAATCACATTCTCGGGCGTCGCGCCTGGAAAAGACTTCGAGGTGCTCGCAGAGGTTTGTGTGCCGAATTATGTGTCCGGAGGCGGTGATGGTGTTGGCTCTGCTGAGCCCTTCATCACCAAGATCGACGATAACATTATCCACGTGGTCTACGCCGATGAGTACTTAGCCCCAGCTAACTCATGTGGGCAGGTGATACGCGGGCTGAAGTATTCGATGGTGAGCCACACCGTTGTTTCCGATGAGGAGGTGGGCCGTTGCCCTGGGGACCGAGTCAGGGATGGCATGCCTGTGGTGGCCTACCATGAACCCTCCAAGAAATACTTCATGGTCTTCGAGTCGCTGCGTGGGGGCGAACGCGATGAAATCGTCTTGATGGACTCTCCCGATGGGGAAGTGTGGAGCAACCGCCGCCAGCTGATTCAGGCCTCTTCATTGGGCGCGGGGGCTGTGGGCGTGCCCTACATCAAGTCCTATCGTCAGTATTTGCTCGTATCATTTGTGAGCGTTCATGAGGCGGAGAAGAGGAGCAAAGTCCGCCTGCTCATCTTGGACAGCGATGGCAAGCGGATCGACTTTGGCGGAGAGACGCCAGATGCCTTCACTTTGATGGATGAGGAGTATTCACTGGAGGGTGAAGCCAACCTCTTTTGGGGCGCCATCGAAGTCATCGGCGACAAGCTCTACGCCACCGGCAATGTCGATGCTGCCAATGGAGATGACACCAGGGTCACCGAAGTGTCCATCGCTGCCTTGCCAACCGCCACTCGATTGGCCTGGGATGGCTACAACGATCGCCGGCGCTGTGCCATGGACATCTGGTTGGGAGATACAAGGGTGGGGTGCACCTATTCGGGCACCATCGGCGAGAGAAAGACCTACCTCTTTGACGGCTATTGCACCCGTCAGGGCAGGAATTATGACATCTCGAAGATCACCAAATTCGGTTTGAGTTGTGCCCTCAACGGTGACTTTTCGGACGCCGAGAACATTGTTCATGCAGAGCGCGCCTACAACGGCGCTGATTTCAACGTGCACATGCAATTTGAAGTGCCACCTGCTTTCGTGGACCTCAGTTGGGATGGCTACAACGATCGCCGGCGCTGTGCCATGAGCATCTGGCTAGGGGAAACGAGGGTCGGTTGCACCTACTCGAGCAGCATTGGCGACGCGCAGTCCTACCGCTTTGATGGCTATTGCACCCGTCAGAGCAAGACCTATAAGATCTCGGAGATCACCAAGTTCGGTTTGAGCTGTGCTCTCGACGGCGATTTCTCAGATGCTGATAACATTATCTCCGCACAGACGAGCTATGATGGCACCGACTCGAGGGTGTCTTTGAGTTTCTAGATGGTTTGCGATTTACGCCGCCTGGCAGCTGAATGCTGGGGACTTCCCCTTGTGGCGTGCTGGTTCTAGAATACCCCATGTTCGACGTAGCGGTGATCGGTTCTGGATATGGTGGCGCGGTGATGGCTGCGCGCCTGGCTCCTCATGGTCGTGTGGTTCTGGTGGAGCGTGGTAAGCGCTGGCGGCCGGGGAGCTTTCCCACCTCGCCCCTTGGGCTGGCGCGCGCCTATCTCACCCCGAAGAATCCACTGGGACTGTGGGAGATGCGCCTGGGCGCAGGGGTGGGTAACGCCCTGGTGAGTGCCTATGGTGGCGCGAGCATGATGAACTACGGCATCACCAGCCAGCCCGAGGATCGCATTTTCGAGGCCTGGCCCGTGAAGGCCAACGAGATGGCCCCCTTTTTTCAAAAGGCGCTCGACGTGCTGCAGCCCGAGGGTCATCCACGGGCCGCTGAGCTTGGTGACCAGCAGTTTTTGGACAGGGTCGAGCCAGGACGGCGGATCGACTTACGCAATACTATTGACTGGGAGGGGTGCACCGACTGTGGGGACTGTCCGCTGGGGTGCAACGAGGGCGCCAAGCGATCGCTGGACTTCACCTATCTTTCTATGGCCGAGGCGGCGGGCGTTGAGACGATCCTCGGGCAGCAGGTCGTGGATTTGCGGCCATCAGCGAATGGTGCGGGCTGGGCCTTGGTTCTGCGGCGCAGCGATGGGGAGGCGTTGGAGCGACTCGAGGCGACCAAGGTGGTCATCGCCGGAGGTACCTTTGGAACCCTCGACCTACTTCACGACCTCGAGGACACGCTCCCGACGACGCGGAGCTTCGGTCAGCGTCTGACGATGAACGGTGATGGTCTGGCTTTCCTCTACAATACTCGACACCGCCTCTCTGGCCACGATGGAGCGCCGATCACCACCAGCGTGCGTCTGCCCTTCGAGGATGATGAGGGCAAGACGCGCAGCCTGACGGTGATGAGCGGCCGCATTCCGCGCTCAGTGATGCGTGTTGCTGGGGCGGTGCTGGCTCTGGGGGCAGAGCTTATCCCCAGCGATCGTCCCACTTCACGGGCACGCCGTGAGAGTGGAGTCCTGGACCGATGCTGGCGTCGGGCCAAGGATTTGATGGCGGTGCGCGATGGCGGTGCTCTCTCCCAGACCTATATGTACAAGCTCGATGGTGAGGACCAGGCGCGGGGCACGATCCGTTTCGATGCTCGGGGCCGGTCGGCGATCCATTGGCCAGACTACGCCGATGATCCCTTGATGCGTTTCGCTTCAGCGCGGCTGCGGGAGTGGGCCTCACGGGTGGAGGGGCGCATCGTTCGTGACCTGGGGAGCTGGCCTGGGATGCGACACTTTGGTGTGCACGCCCTGGGAGGCTGCCGTATGGGCGCGTCCCCCGATGAGGGGGTGGTTGATAGTCGGCTCCGGCTCTATCGCCCCGATGGTGGGCTCTACGAGGGGTTACGGGTGGTGGACTCCAGCGTGATTCCAACGGCCCTGGGCGTGCCTTCGAGCCTTACGGTCGCCGCCTTGGCCGAGCGCGCGGCAAAGGACCTGCTGCAAGAGCTGCATTAGCTCTTTGGTGTGCCAATAAGAAGGTGCGTGTTGTCGTCGGAGACGGGCCTATAAGCCGAGTTTTGTGCGCGCTTTGGTTACCCGCGGCGCATAGCGATCATTCATCTACGCCAGATGTTGCCACCTGGCTCCAGCGACACTACCCGGGATTGGGGCGGGCTACCCCGGCTTGGCCGAAGCCAGGCCCTCCCTGTTTGGTCTTGCTCTGGGTGGGGTTTACCATGCGAGCCTTGTTACCAAAGCCCCGGTGCGCTCTTACCGCACCCTTTCACCCTTACCAGGGCACGCCCTGGCGGTTTGCTTTCTGTGGCACTTTCCTTGAGGTCACCCTCACCGGGCGTTACCCGGCACCCTGCCCTGAAGAGCTCGGACTTTCCTCTCCCGAGGCCAAGGCCTCAGCAGCGATCACCCAGCCCGCTCTGGCGACAACACGCAATGGCCTAGATGAAGCGTTTCCCGTTGGTTGTCAAGGGGGCCTAGCTGGAGCTAGCT
>JAFCZD010000503.1 GCA_019314525.1 Deltaproteobacteria bacterium | reverse complement strand
TTAGTGTCGACCTCTCGGCGGCCTCAGAGACGCCTGAGCCAGGAGATGACGATCCGACGCTGCGCCAAGGCGATGAGCATCAGGGCGATGAGCATCAGGGCGATGAGCATCAGGAGGTTCGTCCGAGGAGCGAGGCGCCCAGCGGGAGCGGGGATGAGGCGCTGAATGAGGAGAAGATCACCACACCACGGGGCCTGGCCCAGCGGCTTGCGCCCCAAGAGAAGAAAAGGCGAAAAGGAGGAGAGTTAGCGATTTCACGCGGGCCCAAGCGCGCGCCCTTTCAGGCGCCACGAGCGCGCGCCCTTTCAGGCGCCACGGGAGCCTGCCGGCCGGCGGACCTTGCTCGTCTTGTTGGTGTTGTTCGTCGTGGCTGTGGCCGCGGGGCTCTCGGTGGCTTTGATGGAGCCACCAAGCCGCAGCCCTCGGCCATTGGCTGAAACGCCAAGGCAGAAGGGGGCCCAGCCAGCGCGCGGTGTTTCGGGACGAAGCTCCTCTGGAACCCTTGATATCAGCGCCCACCCCGCTGCTTCTCGAGTCTTGATCGATGGCGCTCAGCGCTGCTCAAAGACACCGTGTCGCGTGGAGGGCCTGCCCCTGGGCACGATCCTCGTTACCGTGCGGCATGAGGGCTATCGCCTTTGGAATCAGCGGGTGCTGCTCACGTCGTCCAAGCCAAGCTTGCTGCTCGAGCCCACATTGGAGTCAACCAACGGAGGGCGAACGCAAGGTGCCCAGAAGCACTCGGGCCAGAAGCGCTCGGGCCAGAAGCGCTCGGGCACGGTGAAATCTGGGCCCGCCAAGGCAGGCAAGACGCCCGGGACGCCAAAGGCGGCAAAGGCGGCAAAGGCGGCAAAGGCGGCAAAGGCGGCAAAGGCGGCAAAGGGGCGCGCCAAGATGCAGATCACGAAGATCGATCCCAAGATCGCCCTGATCACCATCGACGTGAGACCACATTGGGCCGAGATTTGGGTCAACGGCAAGAAGATCGGCACCACGCCCATGCAGCGCCAAATCCCACCGGGCAAGCATACGGTGGAGTTGAAGAACGAGAAGCTCGGCTTTCACTCTGTTTACAAGATCACCACCAAGTTGGGCACCAACGTCAAGATCCTCGACAGCATCCAACCCAAGGCGCCACCGAAGAAGTAGCGACGTTCGCGGTGCAAGTCGCGAAGCAAAAATGGTCTATTTCTTGGGCCCGCTGCGGAGGGTGATCTCCGTGATCTCGGCTCGCGTACCGAGGCGCAGGGGTGGCCCCCAAAACCCTGTGCCCTGGCTGATGTAGAGCTGGGTCCCCTCATGGTCGATGAGACCAGCCACATAAGGTTGTTGCAGCCGCACGAGGTAGTGCCACGGCCAGATCTGGCCGCCATGGGTGTGACCGGAGAGTTGCAGGCCGACGCCAGCCTTGGCGGCCTCGAAGATCTGACGGGGCTGGTGGGCGAGCAGAATCAGCTCGCGAGAGGTGTCGCGCTCTTCGAGGGCGCGAGAGAGGGCGGGCCCGTGTCCAAGCGCCATGCCGCGGGCGTTGAAGTCATCGACACCCGCGAGATCGAAAGTAGCGCTCCCACGCTCGATGGAGACGCGCTCGTTGCGCAGCACACGCACGCCGAGCTTTGGCAGGTGGGTGCACCAATCTCCTACGCCGGAATAATACTCGTGGTTGCCCGTGCAGAAGTAGACGCCATGCGGTGCCTTCAACTGCGCGAGGGCGGCGACCTCACCCCCCAGCTCTTCCACCGACCCATCTACGAGGTCGCCGGTGATGGCCACCAGGTCGGGTTTGAGCGCGTTGACACGGGCGACGATGCCTTCGAGCCAGTGTTTGTCGAGGGTGGGGCCGATGTGCAGGTCGCTCAGCTGTACGATGCGGAAACCATCCAAGGCCTCAGGCAAACGTTGGAGAGGCACGGTGACCTTCTCGACGACCACGTTGGACAGCGCGAGGGCCGAGCGTGAGGCGAGGGTGGTCAGCCCGATGGCGCTTGTGGTGACAGCCCCCGCGATGGTTCGCGAGATGAACAGGCGGCGCGACGAATCCATAGGCCCATCGTTGCGCAGGGCGGTGGCGATCTTGAAGACGAGCCGCAGAAGATCACCCGAGAGCAGCATGACGAAGATCAAGAACATCATGCCCATCCAGACATAGATGGGAAAGAGCACGACCCGCCCCGTTTCCAGGGGCAGGCTGCGACGCAGCAGGAAGAAGCTCGCCAGGCCGAACATCAAGGTGCCAAGGGCGATGGTGAGCACGCGTCGCCAGCCCAAAGGCAGGGCCGTGTCTCGTACCAGGCGCGTCCAAAGATAGAAGTGCACACCCAGCATGATGCCGATGGCTGTGGAGAGGAAGATCGCGATGCGGACTTTGTCTGTCACGAGGGAAATGTAGCTCGTGGGTGGTGGGGTGCAAGGTGCAGTCGCCTCCTGATAGAAACAATGCGACCACGGTGGTCGTATTGTTATGGCTTAGACATTCGCGGTGTAAGTCGCGAACCAAAAGAAACGAGAGATGACGGCAGATTCTTGGGTGGGTTCTGAACGGTTCATTATTCCCGCCGAGAAGGCCTAGCGTACGGTTCAACGGTGGCCCAGTCCGCGTACCGCACGCGACACGCGGGTCGTCTCAACTTCGTGTGGAATTTCGCGGAGGCGTTCTTTGGCGCGCATGATGCAGCCCCAATCCAACATGCTGCACACGGCAAAGACCGCGACGCTGGTGGGGATTGACGCAGTGCTCGTCGACGTGGAGGTCGATGTAGCCCCCGGCATCCCCGGTTTCTTCCTGGTGGGCATGCCTTCAGCTGCGGTGCGCGAGGCGGGGGTGCGCGTCAAAGCCGCGCTCAAGCACGTGGGTTATAAGCTGGCGCCCTCACGTCTCACGGTGAATCTCTCCCCCGCGGATCTTCGCAAAGAAGGCGCGGGTTTCGACCTCCCCATTGCGGCGGCCGTGTTGGGCGCGGCGAAGCTGGCGAAGATCAAGCGCGATGACCTCTTGATGACCGGGGAGTTGACCCTCGATGGTGCTCTGCGGCCGATCCGGGGTGCGCTCTCTTTGGCGCAGGCCGCTCGTCGTGAGGGGCTGGCTGGGGTGTTGGTGCCCCGCGCCAACGCTCGCGAAGCGGCCCTGGTGGACGGCATCGAGGTTTATGGGGTGGACAGCGTGGGTGAGGCCATGGAGGTGCTCGCGGGGTCGCGCCAGCCCAGCGTCGTGGACCGCGGCGCGCTCGCTGTGCAACCGGAGCACGGGGTGGATTTTTCGGAGGTGAGTGGGCAACTGGAGGCGAAGCTCGCAGCAGAGATCGCCGCGGCGGGCGGGCATAACCTCATGCTCGTGGGCCCGCCGGGCGCAGGGAAAACCATGATCGCGCGCCGCATCCCGACGATCTTGCCCCAGGCTTCCCTTGATGAGCTCATTGAGACCACCATGGTGCACTCGGTGGCAGGCCTGCTTGGTGAGCGCGCCATCGTCAGCTCTCGACCTTTTCGCGCGCCGCATCACACGTGCAGCCCCGCGGGGCTGGTGGGCGGCGGGGGGCGGCCGCGACCTGGAGAGGTCAGCCTCGCGCATAACGGCGTGCTCTTTTTGGATGAACTACCCGAGTTTCAGCGCCCAGCCCTCGAGGCCTTGCGCCAACCGGTGGAGGAGGGGTGCGTGTCCATCGTGCGCGCCAAGCAGGTGGTGAGCTATCCCGCGCGCTTTTCACTGGTGGCGGCGATGAACCCGTGTCCCTGCGGATACCTTGGCTCGGAAGCGCGCACTTGCACCTGCAGCGACGGGCAGGCCCATCGTTACCAGGCGCGCCTCTCGGGGCCGCTGCTCGATCGTTTCGATCTCTTTGCGTGGCTGGAGTCGGTGCCCACGCGTACCTTGCTCGAGGCTGAGCCGGCGGAGAGCTCGCAGGCGGTTCGCGAGCGGGTGGAGACCGCGCGGGAGCGACAGCTTGCGCGCTATCGTGGCAGCGAAGTGCGCTCTAACGCGCAGCTGGCAGGCAGTAGGTTGCGTGAGCACATCACGCTCGATGACAAATCGACGTGCTTGCTTGAGCGCTACGCCAAGCGCTACGAGCTTGGTGCGCGAGCGGTGCATCGCAGCCTGAAGGTAGCGCTGACAGTAGCGGATTTGCATGGCAGCGAGAGGGTGGGGCGAGAGCATCTCGCGGTGGCGCTTTCGATGCAGAGGCATCGTTTGTTGGCGGGGTAGGGTGTCGTCAATGCCTGGAAAGTCAGTTCCGAGAGTCGTTGGCTGGCTCAGTTCGTATAGGATTTGTCGCAAAACCTATTGATGCATTTGGCTTGGCTTGGTTCACAGGTGTTCGGCGGGCATCCATACAAGTAGCAGGTATTGATGACTTCCTCTTCATAGGGCTTGAGGTCCAATTTCTTGGGGTCCATCGTGAGGAAGACCTCGCAGGCGCAAGGAGGTGTGTAGGTGTAGGAGCACTCGGAGGTGAGGATGCACCCCTGGTATATTTGTAAATAGAGTTCGAGCTTCACTCGCGCGGTGAGGCAGGCGAGCGTAGCATCCGAGACTTGTGAGGAGTCCGTGCTCGTATCATTGCTGGTATCCACGGAGGCTGAGTTGTCCAGGGTGCTATCTGGCGCGGTGTCCCATGTCGTGTCCACAGGAACGCTGCCGTCTGTGTTTACGTCGGGCGCGAACGTGTCGCCATCGCTTGTTGCGTCAAGGGCGGGGCCGCTCCCATCGCTGCTGCTGCCATCGCTGCTGCTGCCATCGCTGCTGCTGCCATCGCTGCTGCTGCCATCGCTGCTGCTGCCATCGCTGCTGC
>JAFCZD010000104.1 GCA_019314525.1 Deltaproteobacteria bacterium | reverse complement strand
CGCACAGAAGACGAACCATAGAAACCTCCTAAGAAGAGGTGGCCGTCTAGGGCGCCAAGTCGCAGACCGGAGGAAGGATTTCTTGGTTTTTCTTTGGGATGAGTTGGGTTCACGCACCCAGATACACATCAACAGCAGCCAAAAAAAAGCGGGGCTGACACATTGTCAACCCCGCTAGGGTGGGTGGGCAAAGGGGCTTGAACCCTCGACTCCCGAGACCACAACCCGGTGCTCTGCCAACTGAGCTATGCCCACCACAAATTACAACAACAACTACTGAGCGGCCCTGCGGCTCCCAAATGGTACGCCCGGCAGGACTCGAACCTGCGACCACCGGCTTAGAAGGCCGATGCTCTATCCAACTGAGCTACAGGCGCCCTTGACTTCCTGTGAAGCTAATTCAGCTAATAGCAGCGCTCGCATCGGTTGTAAAGTCGTCTTCGGAGTGTCTCTATCTTGGCGTCTCCTGGGGCTAGGCCCCCGGAATTACGCGTTCATATCCTTCCAGCGCTTGGCGAGCTGGCCGAAGATATAGAGCGCAATGGCGGCGACAGCGCCAATGGCGACGAAGACATACCAGATCCTGTAGGGAGCGTAGGTCTCCCAAAGCAGGCGGTTGGCCTCCACGCCGTCGATCTGGAGGATCTGCTGCATTTGGGTGAAGGCATGGGCGCGCTCAATGCCCGTGGCCTGCTCGAGGGTCACCATAGAGCCGTCCCAGTTTCGGCCGCGACCGAAGGGGGTGTGCTCCATCAGGTATTTCAACGCCAGCGAGGCCTTTTCACCCCAGTTTCCGTAGAGCGAGCCCGCCAGCTTGGATCCAATCCCCACGCCCAGGCCCACGGGGATATTGACGTAGCCCAGGTAGAGCCCGGTTTTTCCAGGAGGGGCGATCAACCCGAGATACTCCTGTTTCTTGGGGCCCGTGAGCATCTCACCGAGGGAGAAGCCTGCGATGCCGATGAGCAACATCCAACCGTTTGGCGTGGCACCCGCCACGAGCACACCCGCCGTGGCCATCAACATGCCGATGAGCATCGCGCTCAAGGTGCGCATCTTGCGCACCAACCATGAGACAGGCACCACCAAGAGCACGATGAGCAGCGAGTTGGTGGAGATCAGCACCTGTTGTTGCACGCGCACGAGGCCACGGTCACCCATCTCTGTCAGCGCCTGAGGCAGATAGGACGCCACCATGGAGCTGTCGACCCAATCCTCAATGAAGTTCGGCTGCAGATCCCAGAGCTGATACATCATCAGCCAGAAGCAGGACATGATCAGCAGCCAGGCGATGAGGCGCGCGTCCCAGATGTTGACCAGGGTGCGTTTGGCTACCTGCAGCAAGCTCTCGGTCTTGTCACCGCCGGAGGGCACGTCGCGGAACGTGAAGAGCATGAAGACGTTCATCAGGGTGGCGGCGGCGCCCGTGAGCATCAAGCGCTGCCAGCCCTTGCGGCTCTTGTCACCGACGATGGGGCCAGCGATATAGTGGGCGATGACCGAGCCGATGTTCACCACCCAATAGAAGACGCCCCAGCCGAGGGAGGCGTTGTCTTTGTCGAGGCTCTGGGCGAGGGAGCCCTGGAGGCTGGGCTTGAAAAACGCCGTGCCCGTGGCCAGAAGAAGCACGCCAGCAAAGAAACCCATATAGGAGTGCAGATAGGCCATCATTAGATAGCCACAGAAATTGAGCGCTATGGAGAGCGCCAAGATGCGCTTATAACCAAAGCGGTCGGCGTAGCCCCCCGTGAAGATCGGTAGCCCCGACTGTAGAATCGCCCACCACGCGTAGATGGTGCCCTTATGTTGCTGCGTGAGGTTCAGGCCGCCGGGGTTCTTATCACCCACTTGAGCGATGTAGATCGGTGCCATCACGCGCAGGGAGAAGTACCCAAGGCGCTCGAACATCTCGATGATATTCAGTAGCCAATAGGTGCCGCCTAGCTTAGCGCGGGGGGGGATGCTGGCCTCGCGAATTTCTGGTTCAGCGCTCAAAAAGGGCCTCCTCGTGACTCTTCCGCCTATAGCACAGCCTCTTGTCCGGCCCCAGCGTCTCGGCTCTTTCCCTGGCCGTTTCCTTTGCGTAGAATAGTGCTGGGTTGGGGACAAGGAATGGGGCGTTACGGTGGGACGGGAAGTAGACGAAGACCAAGTCAGGCAGTATCGGCGTTACGCCGTAGAGTGGGCCGTCGATCTCAAGGTCGCGGATTGGGATGAGGCGCTGCAACTCACCACGGAGAACATCAGCCGTGGGGGCGTCTTCATTCGTACGAACTCGGCGGTGCCCGAGGGCACACGGGTCAATATCACCCTGCAATTACCTGACAATACCTCCCTCGAGGTGGCCGGCACGGTGATGCACTCGGTGAGCCCCGACCAGGCCCTGGCCACGAACGTTACAGCCGGCTTTGGGCTCTCTTTCGATAGTGAGCACGCTATCGACCTTGAGCTCCTCGAGGCCACCGCGGCGAGCCAGGCCGGTGGAAAGAACACCTACAAGCTCGATGGGCAGCACTTTGTGTTGCCAGCGTTGGTGCGAAGCAGTGACGGGCGCATGGCTGAGCCCACCCGGGCGTATCCGCTGAAGAGCCCTCCTGTACCTGTGCCACAAGTGCCGGTGAAGGTGACGTACGCGCCTGAGCCGAGTCCGTCGACTGAGCCAGCAACCAGTTCACGTGTGACCAGCCCACCGGTGACCAGCCCACCGTCGACTGGGGCCGCCAAGACCGTTGTCGGAGCACCTTTGCTGGCCAAGGCGGCTCAAGCCACCGCCGCGCCACCCGTCGCGCCCAAGAAAAACAAGCCCAAGGCCTTGGTGGGGGCGGACAAGGCGCCGATCTTTGGCATCGACTTCGGCACCACCTACAGCAGCATCGCCTTGGTGAAGGAGGGCGGTATTCAGGTGCTCGAAGATACCGAGGGCAACACGATGATCCCCTCGGTGGTCTGCTACCCAACGCGGGGAGCACCCCCTGTGGTTGGTTGGGCGGCACGAGAGATGGTGCCCACCCACCGGTCGACGACCTTCGTCTCCTTCAAGCGCCTCTTGGGGCGTGATTTCAATGATCCACGAGTGGCGGCCTTCATCACCGCCTCACCTGTGCAGCTCGAGGCTGGTCCTGAAGGTGGCGTGACGGCCCGAGTTCATGGGGAGGGCATCGCCATTCCCCAGGTGGCGGCTGATGTCTTGCGGCACCTGATGGCCATGGGTGAGGCAGCCACTGGCGAGCCTGTGCGCCGGGCCGTCTTTTCGTCACCCGTGCGTTTTGGGGAGCGAGAGCGGCGGGCCCTCGAGCAGGCGGCCAAGCTGGCAGGGCTGGAGATCGCGGCAATGGTCGATGAACCTGCCGCTGCGGCCATGGCCTACGGTCTCGGTCGCGCCGATGGCGAGCGCATCGCGATCTACGATTTCGGTGGAGGGACCTTCGATTGTGCTGTGCTGCAGATCCGCAACCAGCACTTCAGCATGCTCTCCTCAGGAGGCGACGCCTGGCTCGGGGGGGATGACTTCGACTTGGCCATGGCCAACCATGCGGCGGATGTTTTTTGGCAGAAGAATGACATCGAACTCCGCAGCCGTGTTGTGGAGTGGCAACGCCTGATCATGCTCGCCGAGCGCGTCAAGCGGAAGCTGAGCACGGTCAACTCTGTGGATCTGCGTGCGCGGCGTATCGTGCAGCTCGCCGATGGCACCGTGGACTTGCAGTTACGCTTCAATCGTCGTCTCTTCGCTGAGCTTTGTCTGGAACTCGTCGAGCGCTCCCTCGCGGAGATTGGGCTCAGGTTGGGTGAGGCTGGAGTGCGTCCCCATGAACTCGACCACCTCGTGCTCACGGGGGGAGTGAGCCGCATACCCTTGGTACGAAGCAAGTTGAGCGAGTACTTCCAGCGTGAGATCGAGGTCGCCGTCAACCCCGAGCAGGCGATGGTGGTTGGCAACGCGATCTATGCGCGCTTTCTGCAGATCACGGGGAAGGCC
This sequence comes from Deltaproteobacteria bacterium, assembly GCA_019314525.1. GTDB lineage: Bacteria > Myxococcota_A > Polyangia > JAFCZD01. The sequence continues at coordinate 9,129 of JAFCZD010000104.1, read as the reverse complement.
GTCGCCTTCTGAGTCAAGGGTTCTGGGGCTGCGCTATCTGGGGCTGCGTTAGAGGGTGGGCGCTGGAGCGGCCCTGAGGCCATGCGCTTGCTGCCCTGTGAGATCTTGGCCTCCGCGAACGGTGCTGCTGACGACGTAAGCGCCGCTGGACCCTGCCCTGGCCCGAGACAAGACACCGATATGCGCCGCTTCCATGGCGTCGTGCACACGCATGAAGAAGGCGTCGTCACCCAGCTTATCTCTCAGGTGCGCGCGCCGCATGACGTGCATCACCGGTTCCTTGACGCCAGCGAAGAAAAGGTTGATGCCACGATCTTGGTAGTCCTCTGTGATCTCCTCGATGGCGCCCGCCGCGGATGAGTCGAGTTGGTTGATGCTGCTGGCGTCGACCACTACGGCGCTCAGGGGGCCATGCTCGGCTTCGAGACGACGCAGGGTGTCTTTGAGGAAGTTCACGTTGCCAAAGTAGAACTGCGCGTCCACCCGCAGCGCCACGACGCCATCGAGGGTCTTGGCCTCTGGGTGGGTCAGGACATCACGGTAGATTTCGGTGCCTGGGAGGCGGCCGAGGAGCACCGCGTGGGGCCGTGTGGTGCGCACAACGAACCACAGAAGTGAGGCTCCGACGCCGGCCAAAATCCCTTGCTCGATGCCGAGGCTCAACGTTGCCACGAAGGTGATCAGTAGCAGCGCCAGATCGCTGCGTTTGACCCTCCACAGGTGCTTGACCTCAGCGATGTCCACGAGACCGAAGACGGCCACCATGATGATCGCGGCGAGCACCGCCTTGGGCAGGTAGTAGAAGACGGGCGTGAGAAAGAGCAGCGCCAAGGCGATGACGCCTGCGGTGATCAACGATGCCAAGGGCGTGCGTGCTCCAGCCTGGTCATTGATCGCCGTGCGTGAAAATCCACCGGTGACGGGGTAGGCCGAGAAGAATGAACCCGCGATATTGGCCAACCCAAGGCCGGTGAGCTCCTGGTTGGCGTCAACCTCGTAGCGGTGTCGTCGCGCCACGGCCTTGGCCACGGAGATCGACTCCATGAAGCCCACGAAGGAGATGGTGAGGGCCATGGGGAAGAGGGCCATCAAGGCCTTTGCGTCGAGCATGGGCAGGGTGGGGCCGGGCAAGCCAGCGGGCACGGCGCCGACAATGGCGACGCCCTTTTCACTGAGACCAAGGAGCCACACCGCCAGGGTGCCAAGGGTGACCACCGCGAGAGCGGCTGGGAAGGTCTTCTTGAGGCGCTTGAGCACCATCAAGAGCACAACGCTGCCCAAGCCGATGGCTAAGGTCAGCGGGTTGATCTCTCCGAGTTTTTCGAGGGCCTGCCAGATGATGCTGTGGATGTGGTGGCTGCGTTGGAGGTCGACGCCCATCAGGTGCTTGAGTTGCGAGAAGCCAATGATCAAGGCGGCGGCCGAGGTGAAGCCGCTGACCACAGGGTGAGAGAGAAAGTTGACAAGGAAACCAAGGCGGAAGACGCCCATGGCGAGCTGAATGACCCCCACCATCAACGAGATCAAGATGGCGTAGGCGATGAACTCGCTGCTTCCGGGCTGGGCGATGGCGCCAACCCCTGTGGCGACGAGCAGGGACACCATGGCCACAGGGCCTACCGCCAACTGGCGGGACGTGCCGAAGAGTGCATAGATCGCCAAGGGGATGATCGACGCATAGAGCCCAATGATTGGTGGCAGACCAGCGAGGAGGGCGTAGGCCATGCCTTGGGGGATGAGCATTACCGCGACAGTCAAGCCCGCGGTGAGGTCGCCAGAGAGATCCTCACGGCGATAATTTCGAATCCATTCGAGGGATGGAATTCGTTTTGAGAGCGCGGGGGTCATGGTTCAGCTCCTCAGCTTGAGACAACAACAACAGTCCCTGGTGCAGCTGGCGTGCCATGTTTTGCCTCTGTGAAATGTCCATGAAAACAGCGTGGTAAGGGTCGTCCGTTGATTTGCACGGACGCCGCCGGGGATTTGTTGCAACATTGGGTGCAACGTGTCGCGGGATTGGAGCCGCGAGAGAGGATCTTCCCATGGGCAACCATGTCGTCACTCGGCCAGATCTAAACCCTGTGAGCTTCTTCGGAATGGTGACGGTTGCGCCAGAGATGCGTGACTTTTTCGAACTTGCCAGGCGGGTGGCACGCGCTGACTCCACAGTGCTTGTGCGTGGCGAGACGGGCACGGGCAAGGAGCTGGTCGCCCGGGCGCTGCATGAGTTCAGTCCGCGGGCTAAAAAACCCTTCGCAGCCATCAACTGCGCGACCCTCACGCCCGAGCTGTTGGCTTCGGAGCTTTTTGGGCATGTCCGTGGTGCGTTCACCGGCGCGGTCAAGGACAGGCAAGGGCTCTTTGTGCAGGGTGATGGGGGCACGGTCTTTCTCGACGAAATCGCTGAGATTAGCATGGACACGCAGGCGCGCCTGCTCCGCGTGCTCCAAGAGCGCACCTTCGTACCCCTCGGGGGCACGCAGCCCGTGAAGGTGGATGTGCGCGTGGTCTCCGCGACCCACACAGGCCTGCGGCAGATGGTCGAGGCACGCACCTTCCGCGAAGATCTCATGTACCGCATTCGCGTGGTACCGCTCTTCTTGCCCCCCTTGCGTGAGCGCACGGGGGATGTGGAAGCTCTCACCTGGCACTTCATTCGTGAGCACAACGCTCGTGGTTTGCGGGAGGTTAGCGGTCTCGAGGGGCGTGCAAGCGAGGCGATGTGTGCTTATGGCTGGCCCGGTAATGTTCGCGAGCTGCAGAACGCCGTTGAACATGCCTTCGCTGTGGGGGAGGGCCCCATCCTTGCCCTCCACGAACTCCCCCCCGAGCTGCGTGGTGAGGGCATCGTGCGCGTTGCAAAGCCGCTGACAGCGAACGAGATGGAGCGTGAGCGTATCGTCGCGATCCTCGAGGAGGTCCGCGGGAAGAAGGGGTTGGCCGCCGATCGACTGGGTATGAGTCGCTCGACGCTTTGGCGTAAGATGCGCGAGCATGGGCTGATCTAGACCTGCTCGGAAGTAACCTCGATGAGGCGACGCGTCGCTGCTCTCTCAGCGGCCCTGGCCCGGTAGTTATCGAAGATCCTGAAGGCGAACATCCCGCCAAACATCGCCGCCACGAAGACCAGCGCGCTGACGTTGCCTGCGGTGAGAGACACCAGGGCGGGTGCAGGGCAGAGCCCGGTGATGCCCCAACCCGCACCGAAGATCAGCGACCCCACCACAAGGGAGCCTGTGATGTCGCGACGCATGGGCACCGAGAAGGTCTCGTCGAAGACCGGCTTTGGGCGGCGCATGGTGAGCCGAAAGATCACCCCATAGACGACCACAGCGGACAGAAGCACGAAGGCAAGGCTTGGGTCCCACTTCCCTGTGACGTCCAAAAAGCCAACGATTTTTTCCGGCAGAGTCATTCCAGCGAGGCCCAGGCCGAGGGCCATCACCACACCAACACCAAAGGCAGAAAATAAGGGTCTCACATCGCACCTCCAAAGAGACGGCTTACGATCAGGACTGCGAGCGCGCCCGAAGCTGTGAAGGTCGCCGTGGCGACCAGGGAGCGTGGTGATAAGCGGGCCACACCACAGACGCCATGCCCGCTGGTGCAGCCGCTGCCCAGCCGCGTGCCAAAGCCCACCAAGAAGCCCCCAAGGGCGATCAACGGCAATGAACGCGTGAGGGTGCTGGCCAAGGCCGCAGGGTAGATCAGCTGCAAGAGCACACCACCGGCAGCCAGCCCCATGATGAAGAGCACCTTCCACCATGTGTCGGCGGTGAAGCGCTGCATGAGGCCGCTGAGGATACCGGAGACGCCAGCGATCTTGCCGTTGAAGAGCATCAAGCCCACGGTGGCCAGGCCGATCAGCGCGCCCCCAATAAGGGGTACGACATAAGACGTGAGTTCCATTGCGATCACTCCATTCACTGTGGGTGTCCTGTGGGGATAATAGTTTTCGGGGTATACCGCTCGGCCTCGAGGCATGAGCGTTGTTGGTCTGCGAAGGCGATCAAGCGCTCACAGACGCTCTCTTCACATTGATGCTCAATAGCGAGCAGCGCGCCGTCGCTGATCACCGCGAGGACTGGGGTCTGGGTGACACCAAACCAACGGGCCGTCTCCGGAGCACCCTCTGTGTCCACCACGACCCGTGGCAGGTGACGAGGCAGTGAGAGCGCCGCGAACCGCGTGATGTCGGCGTCAGTGGAGATGTCGTGCGTGGGGTCCTGAGACGAGAGGAAGAGCACGACATAAACCCCCTTTGCTCCTGGACCCAAGGCGCGCGCTTGATGATCGTTTGTCCAATGCTGCATGGTGAAACTTCTCATGACGAGGCCTCACTGCACCGGGTGTGCCAGCAGCGAGAGGCACGGTGGGTATTTGATTACAAGGTGTTATGCACGTGGTGGCGGGTAGGGCTGTGCATTGGCCCAGGGTGTTGAACGCTATGTCGCAACATGTTTCAGAGGGTTGATCACAGGCGCCAGAATAAACCCAAACCTAGCTCTAAGAGCGGGCGGCCGAGAACAGCGACTCGTTTATCGGCGAGCTGAACACCGATCTCGGGAAAAGCCAGCGTTGTGCTGCCGCTCAGGCGAAGCCAGAGGGTTTGGCTGAGGCGCAGGTCAACACCTAGTGTCACATGAGTGGCGAAGGCCGCTGCCCATTCAACCTCGGAGATATAGGGTGGTAACGCGCGCCCGCTGGAGCGCAAGAGCAGGCCTCCAAGCCCAAGCGCCAACGATGGGGCGACGCGCTTTGTGGGCCAAAGAGTGAAGCGTGCGTCAACCTTGGCGCTGAATAATTGCAGGTCAGCGGCTCCTGACAGCTCCTTCACAACGGCGCCATACCAGGGTGCAAAGAGGCTCAAGCCGATGGAAAAGCGTGGACCCAGAGCACGCTGGAGGCCCAAGGCCAAGCCAAAGGCCGGGCTCGTCTCGCCAGGTTGCAATTGTAGCGCAGGGGTGACGCTGAAGCCCCATGGCGCGAGCTTGAGCCTGCTGCGTGTGGTCGGGCGCTTTGGGCGTTTCGCGCGCACACGCGTGAGGCGCTCTCGAACGAGCTGACGGATCGCTGGGGGCGTCACGGACTGTGGGCGGAGCTGCGTCTCAAGGAGGCTGGCGTAGATCAGCTCTACCACACGCATGCCAGCGTCTGCGCTTCCAGCCGCGCCGATCTTGATCGTTCGCAGCAGCATTTTGCCCGTGAGCGCGTCGTGCAACCAAATCTGGGCGATACGCTGGCCCCCATCGCGCACAATGCGTACCGATCCCAGCGCGCGCTCGGTGGCAGCTTGCGCGCCCAGCTCTGCCATGCGCGCTTCAAGGTGTTGGGCGCGGGAGTCTACACGTACGATGGAAAAGCCCAGGGCGCGCAGCTCATCCGCAGCCCGTTGTTCGGCCTCTGGCCAGCTCTCAGCGGCGAATTGCCCCTGCATGCCCACGAGTACGAGCTTTTTCTCGACGTGACGCTTTCCGCTCACGAGACGTGGCGGCATACGCATGCTGGTGGCGCGCATACTGGCGGGGCCTGAGGTGGCTGTCTTTGCCTGCACTGGCGTCCACCAAGCGAGGCCGCTGCAAAGAAGGAGAGCGCAAAGAATGGGGTTGGGTCTGATGCGAATCACTTCTCTCTCAACAATGATTGGGCCGTCGCAGCATAGGCCCCTTTGGGATATCGCGCTAGGTACCGCCGTGCTTGCTTTCGGGCGCTGCGCAGGTCACCCGAGCGTTCCAACGCCACCATCAGTCGTCCCTGGGCGTCGCCCGCGAAGGCGTCGTTCGTTCGGGCTTCCGCCAAGAACGCACGGAACCACCGCGCTGCGCTGCGTTGGTTGCCACCCTCGGCGGCGAGGCGCCCGAGGCGAAAGGCTGCCCGCGGTGCGGCGGGATGGCGCCCAAAGCGCTGGCGCAATGCCTTCAGCGCTCGTCCAGCCCGGGGCCGATCGCCTGCGAGGCGCGCCGCGTCGGCCAGAAGGAGCAGGTCAGAGGCCGTCAGACGCGCCAAGAGTCGTCCAAAGCCGCTCCGCCGCGCGGCGGTGAGAGCCGCCCGGTGGCGACCCTCTTTGGCGAGCTTGCGCCAGCGGGAGTCCAAGGGGCGTGGCGGTGCGCGCCGTGCCCGAGGCTGTGTTGTGTCTGTACCGCGGTCCGCCAGCTCAACACGCGCATCTGACCCTGCTGGCTCTGTCTCTGGCTTTTTGCGCAGCCTCACCTCACGTGTATCCACGTGGGCGTCGAGGCGCTGTTGGGCGCGGACCTCGATCCCGCCCTTCTGAATGCCGATGCCCCTTACACGCACCATGCCTTCTTTCACCTCTACCCGCATGCGCCGTGTCTCTGGCGCCCAGGCCACCGAAAATTGCGTACCGATCACCTCAGCGCTGTAGGGGCCTGCCCCTATCGTCCACGTCGCCCCTTTGTGCACACTGGACTCAACGCGGCCGTTCTCCACCGCGAGGTGGACGCGCTTGGCGTCGAGGTGGAAGATTCGAAGTCGTGCGCCGCTCTCCACGCGCACGGAGCTTCCCTCGCTGAAGTCCACGACCTCCGAAGCCCCCTGTGGCGCGTCGATCCAATCCCCTGCGGCGAGGGCGCGCCCACCGCGCACTTTGCATTGGAGGGGCTCTGGGGGGCGATTGAGCGCCCAGAAGAGCCCCAGCGCAAGCAGGGCCACCGCCATGCTCGCCATGGCGAGGCGCCACGGATGCCAGGCGCGTCCTGGTGAAGGCTCCGCCGCGATCAGCCGTGCACGCTGCTCGTGGCGGCGACTCCCATCAAAGACCACCCGAGGATCACGATCCAACTCCTCAACGACGGACTCGCCAAGTTCTTCGAAAGGCGACGTCATTGCCCACCCCCAAAACGGCCGCCCTCGGCCATCAGCTCGTAGAGGGCGGGATCGTCACTGACCAACGCAGTGAAGCGCTGCTCGGCTTTTTTGAGCCGTCGCTTGGCTGTCGCCAGCGAGCAACCCAAATGCTCAGCCACCTTAGGCAGAGTGTGTGATTCGAGATAACGCAGCGTGAAGGCGAGCCGCAGCTCCACCGGCAAGCGGTTCAAGACGGCGAAGGTGCGTCGCAGAAGATCTCTGCCGGCATGGTCTTCTGCCGCTGAGCTCATCTCCGGCGGCTCCTTGCCCACATGAAAGCGCCGAAAGATCGTGCGCTTGCGTAGCACACCCCGCACGGTATTGATCGCGACGGAGATCACCCAGCCGCGCAGTTTCTCTGCTTCGCGTACGCGGTGCACGCTGCGCAGGAGCTGAATGAAGACCTCGTGCACGACATCGTCATGCTCTTGGTCAGGCCCTAAGGTGCGTCGCACCGTGCGGTTGACGTCTTCGGCGAAGCGATCGTAGAGCAGCGCGGCGGCGGACGTGCTCTCTTGTAGTCGACGCAGGAGTTCGGTGTCGCTCCCCTGCCAGGCGATGGTCGCCACCACAGCGCTGCTGCTTGCTTTGACTGGGTGCGATTTGTTCACAGCGTTCTCATCTCTTTGGCATTGTTGCATGAGCAGCAAAAACCAGCTCAAAATCTCATCCCCGAATAATCTTTCTATCCTTGAGCCGGTTTCAAGCCGCCAATCAACTACCCAGCTGAAGAAGGAGGAAGCATGTCATTCTTCGGCAAGTTGCCCCGGTGGGCCCTCGATCCGCTGATCCGCAGCAAGGCCAGTTTCCACACGCTCGATCTCGAGCGCTATCGTGTGCGCGTCGCGCGGCGGTTGGAGGAATACGACGCGGCATTTCGCCTCGTCTCAAGCGCTTATATCGCCCAGGGCTACCTCCCCGCGAGCTTCGCTGGAAAACCATGGATCACGCCTTTCCATCCCCTTGCTGAATGTGTGGTCTTGGTGGCCTATGACCTGAACGACGAGCTCGTGGGTACCATGACGATGACCCTCGACTCTCCCGTTGGCATGCCCATCCTGGGATACTATCCAGAGGTGGCCGCGCTGCGAGGCCCGAATCGGAAGCTCGTGGAGTTTAATTCGCTGGCGGTGGTAGGGCGTTGCAAGAGCTCAGGGGTGAGCCAGCTCATGGTGATGGCGGCCTACCATCTAGCCCTCCGCAGGCTCGGTGTGACGGACTGCGTGCTGGAGGTGTCCCCGAAAGCACAGCCGCTCTATCGTGCGCTCTTCAATTTCACGCCCCTTGGTTCACCTCGGATGCGTGATGACCTCGAGATCGAAGTCGTGGGCATGCACGGCGACATGATCGGTATGCAGGGTTTCGTGCGCAAGCATTACACTCGGGCCATGAGCTCCGGGCTGCTGCCCATTGAGCACTATGTTGATTGTCCCCCCACATGCATCGAGCTGCCCCCCGTCAAGAACATGGCTGAGCTCACCCGCTGGCGCATGTCGCCTGGGATTTTCCGACGCCTCTTCGTCCAGGCCTCTGACCGCTTCGCGACGCTCAACGATCACATCAAGGGTTATCTGCGCCAGAGCCACTATGGACAAGCTATGCTCGCTACCACAAAAACCCTCGAGTACCCCATGCCGCGAATTTCGCCTATCTCTCGAGCGTTGGTTGACAATTCTACCGCCTCGTTCGTGGCGCTTTAGCCCATCTCCACGTTATTTCTTTCATCGGTTGCGCTAGCTGCTGGAGAGCATGCGCTTTGAAGACGTGGCAGATCGCTGGGCGTGCTCATGGGGCGACTTGGCGCCCACGCGCGCGAGCAGCGCTGGGAGGAGCAGGAGATCACCCAAGAGTGCCACCACCATCGCAGCGCAGATCAGCAAACCAAAATGACGTGTCGCCAAGAACTTGGACGTGATCAGCACTGAAAAGCCACCGGTGATCACCACCGAGGTCCAGACGATGGCGGGGCCCTTGAGGCGCAGAGTCTCTCGGATGGCTTGAGAGGGGCTACTTTCGGCGTGCAGGCTTCGGCGGTAGTGCTGCATGAAATGCACAGTGTCGTCCACTGCGACGCCGAGGGCGATGGTGGCGATCATCACGGTGGATGCATCCAGGGAGATGCCCAACCAACCCATCAAACCGAGGCCTGTGATCACCGGTAGGAGGTTGGGTACCATGGCGATCAATCCGGCACTCAAAGAGCGAAAGAGCAATATCAACAGGAGCCCGATGAGGAGCCCTGACATGAGGAGGCTCTGCATC
>JAFCZD010000103.1 GCA_019314525.1 Deltaproteobacteria bacterium | reverse complement strand
CCCCGCGCCCAGGGGTCACGGCAGACCAAGCCTGGGCGACAATTACGGTGAAACTCACACGGCTCATTCTGCAGCAGCAAACCATCCCTGATGCAACGAGACTTCATCTCGATACTCGGCGGGGAGAGGGTGTTGACAGCAGAGCACGTGGTTCCTTGCGGACAGTCTCCTGTCTCACACGCATCGGGTGAACAAACGCCCTGCCCACACCGCGCGGGATGCGGGCAGTACAATCCACGAACGGGATCACACCGTTCACCAACACCCACCAGCCTGCCAGCGGCACAGGCATAGACCTCGAACACTGTATTCATGTGCGCGCAAACCTGGCCCGCTGCACAATCAGGGCTGGTGGAGGCAGAGTCCATGGTTGACCCCGCTCCCGCGCTGGGGAGACAGGGTAGAAGACATCGCTCTCCGGCACCCATGGAATCGCCGAAGGGGTCCCAGCAAGAGAGGCCCGCCGCGCAAATCGCGATGGAACATGACGCGTCCTGCGGCGCCAAAGGGCCCGCCTGACAGAATCCGCCCGTGGAGCCAAAGGAGAGACATCGCTGATCTGGATGCGCGCAAGCAGGTTGGCAGGGGTCACATGCGGGCATGCAAAGGCCTTTGGAAGGCATGTAACGTGAGGTCGGCCAATCCACAGTCCACATATGTGGCACACAGACCGAATCCGCCCGACATTCGGAGCCGTTCAGCGAGGGATCACAGGCACCAAAGTAGTCGCGATCTCCGCCACCGGCTGGCGGCATGCCACAGCGTGGTACCACGCAGCCGAGGCCGACATCGCACACCTGACCTTCAGGGCAGTCGTCCTGCTGAGCACAAAAGGGAGGCAACGCAGCCTCCCCTTCTGGGCCGCCGTCCCCTTCTGGGCCACCATCGCCGATGGCTTGTTCGTCCACCGAGAGGATCGGAACCATGTCGGTGCGCAGGCACCCCACAAGCGAGTTAGCGACGAAGATGACACCGAAGATATGTGCTGTCTGGATATTCATCCTTTGCCCAGTATACGTTGCTCACCGCGTGTTAGAAACTAAGGCATGAGTCGAACTCATCCACTTCTGTTCGTGTGCGCGACCTGGATTGCCGTACTGCTTTCGAGCGCGGCGCCTGGCCTCGCCCGGGCGCCGCTCTCCTTCAAACTCGACGATCAATTCGAGCGCACTCATACCGCCATGAGCCTCTTCAAGAGCGGCCGTCCGATCATCTTTCTTGGAGGCGACCAACGAGAATCGCGAGCCGCCATCACGCGTTGGCTCGCCCCACTGCGCAAGACCTTTGGTGTCCGCGTCCACGTCATGGGTTACCTCGATCTACAAGAGGTGCCCTTCTTCGTGCCCAAGAGCTTGGTGCGTCGAGGTTTGAAGAAGAATCTCTCGCGGCTACCCGTCCTTTGTGACTTCAAGGGGCTCCTAGCGCACAAGCTTGGTTTTCTGCCCAAAACGCTGATCCAAGTACAGATCTTCGACGGTAGCGGTCGAACCCTGGGTGGGGTGAGAGGTGCCTACTCGGCCAGCCGGCTCGCTCAGGTTCGGCATGTGTTGCATGGGAGACGCTGAGCCTGGCCTGGTCGAGGAATCGCCAGCTGGATGCGCAAACGTCGCCAGCGTTATTTCTTGGCTGCTTGGTTGCCATACCAGGAGAAGAAACAGCCCCCCTCAAACCACCCGGCAAATCCCGTTTCGCCGCGGATCCCCTGCGCCTGTGAGGGTCCCATCGTGGGCCCGTCGCACCAGGTGCACGCCCCCAAAGAAAAGGTTCGGCTCTGGAAAAGAGAGCATCTTGGGGGCCCGAAGCACCTCGAGGCTCCTGCCTTCATCGTCTCGCTGGAAGGTCTCCACGTTGAGGATATCGTCTTCGAAGTGGATTCGTGGCGCTTGCGTCGCGGGCTCGACCCTCATCTGATGATCCACGAGGTTCGAGATCACCTGCACGATGGCTGTACGGATCCGATTCGCGCCGCCGCTGCCCATCGCGACCACACCTCCATCACGACACTCCATGATGGTCGGTGACATCATCGTGCGCAGCCGACGCCCCGCGGGCCAGCTATGAAACCCGTTGGGGAAGAGGTCTTCCTCGCCCATGAGGTTGTTCATCATGATCCCGGTGTCGCCAATCAAATAACCGTTACCCTCACCATAGCTGTAGGTAACGGTGGCCGCGTTCCCTGCCGCGTCCATCACGGTCACGTGGGTCGTCGAGTTGCTTCCCCCAGGTGGTGTTGGGCCCGAGAGCGGCTCGGCCTGGGCCTGGGCGTAGCGTTCCTGCCAGCGCTTGATGGCCTCGGGCGAGATGTCCACACCCTCTGGCACCAGTCGCGATTCCTCGGCAACACGCATCGCTTGGGCCAGCAGGCGCACATGTGCATCGCTGCCAAAGGCCACACCCTCAAGGTCCTGAGTTTGTAACAACTGCAGCATCAGCGCGATGAGCTCGCCACCCGCCCCCGGAGGAGGGTTGGTATAGACACGACGTGAACGGTAGTCAAAGACCAAGGGCTCCCGAAAAATCACTTCATAGGCTTCGAAATCTGCAGCGCTGAGCAGCCCGCCCACGTCATAGCCGCTCACCGCGAGCATCGCCTCCCGCATGGGACCCTCATAGACCTCACGCCAGCCATCCTCGGCCATCTGCTCCAGGGTGTCGGCCAAGCCCGGACAGCGATAGCGATGACCCTCTCCCATCAAGCCGCCATTGACGCCAAACTGTGCCCGCCCCTTCTCGGTGTGCAAGAGGATCGACGTCAAGAGCTTCGCCGCTTGTGCGTGCCAACTCCCGAGCACCATGCCCTCACGCAGCCAAGCACAGGCAGGCTTGATCACCTCGCTCAGGGGCAACGTGCCCCAGCGATCTAGCGCCGAGAAGAGCCCTGGGATGGCCCCCGGAACCGCGGCTGATGCGGCACCCACATGGAAGGTCTGCACCGCAGGGCCAAAGTCCACATCGACTGGGAAGAAATCACGGGACTCTTTTGGGGGCGGCGTCCCACCAAGCCCTGGCGCGTTGGAGAAGAACTCACAGGTCGTGACCTTTCCGCTCTCGCCATCGCGGTGCAACAACACGCCGCCACCGGCAAGGCTCGTGAGGGTAGGCTCTCCTGCCGCACAGGCGAGGCAGGCAGCCACCGCGGCGTCCACCGCGTTGCCTCCTCGCTCCAGGATTTCCGCTCCTGCCGCTGCAGTGATGTCGGATCCAGCCGCTATGACACCTCTCAAGAACTCACTCCTAGCCAAGAAAAACGGAAGCCACAAACAACTCGAAGAAGTATGCCACGGTCGCCACGCTGTGGTCGAACATCAAGGGCGAATTCAGCGCAAGAACACAACCAAGATCGCTGCAACGACAGAAGTCAGGGCTGTCACCCAGAGCGTTAGAAGCCAGGGGTTCACACCTTGGCGTACCGGACTCTGCGCGAGGGGCATTGTGCTGAGCGCGCTCTGGGGGAAATCGTCAGGCAACAGGTTGGCTCCCAGAGACTCACGAAGGGCCAGCGGGCTGGGCGCTGCGGGGCCTGTGTTCTTCATGATGATTGGAGCAGGCGTTAGGTCTGGCGGGCATTCGAGCTTTGTGCACGCATTGGCAAAAGCCGCCCTCTCCTGCGGGGGCGTGGGCGGCAAGGTGTCCTCAAGGCTGACTCCCTTCTGTTGCTGCGTCTTGGCAGGCGGCAGGGTCTCCTCGAGATCATCGCCTATAGCTGTGACTTGCCGCCGCGTATCGGCCAACTGAGGGTTCGGCTGCGGCGTCACCCGCACTGTCGCGATGTCACTTGGCAACCGTTCCAAGGGCATCGTTCGCAACCCTGTGTCTTCGTCCTCGCGCAGCGCGGGCACGTCACGTTCCGTGTGATCGCTCACGACGGCCCCATGGGCGCCGGTTGGCACCTCGATCACCGTTGGAGCATGCACCATCGAGGGTAACCCACAGCTTGCGCACCGCCCGTCATCAACCACAGTGACGCCACATGCCTCACACTTTCGCTCGTAGAGCGACGAGCGCGTGGACACCGATGCGAGATCTCCCATGCTCTCAGATTAGCATGAGAAAGCACCCAGGAAGACTTGCGTAAGATTAAGTTATCCTAAAGGAAAAGGACGCTCAGCCTCGGCCCTGTGCTCCAAATAGCTCGAAGAAATACGCCACAGTCGCCAGTCCACGATCGAACATCCTGAGGTCGAATTTCTCATTCGGTGCATGCAGGTTGTCGTCCGGGAGGCCAAAGCCGAGCAGGATTGGATCAGCGCCCAAGACCTTCTTGAAATCCGCGACGATGGGGATGGAACCACCCTCGAGCGCCAAGAATGGTGCCACACCAAAGACCTTCTCTACGGCTTCGCAGGCCACAGCCATGGCAGGCGAATCTTCGGCGACCATCACTGGCAAGCCATCGTTGTCCAGCTTGCGCACGCTCACTTTGGCGTGGGGTGGTGCGATGGCGAGGAGATGTGCTTTGACGCGTTTGGCCACAACGGTTGGATCCTGGTCTGCCACCAGTCGCATGGAAATCTTTGCGCCTGCTTCCGCAGGGAGCACGGTCTTAATGCCCTCCCCAATGTGCCCACCCCACATACCATTGACTTCGAAGGTCGGACGCGCGCCAGCACGCTCAATAGACGTGAAGCCCCTCTCCCCGAAAACCTCTCGTGCACCCACGGAACGCGCATAACGCGCGTCATCATGGGGGATGGCCTTCAGACCCCGACGCTGAGCGGGTGTTAGCTTGCGAACCTCATCATAGAAGCCAGGGATCTTCACTTTTCCAGTTTTGGGGTCCTTGCACTGCACCAAGAGCTCGGCCAATACTTGGTTCGCGTTGGCGATAGCGCCCCCATAGGTGCCACTATGCATGTCCGTGCTGGCCGTGCGCACCTTCACTTCGAGGCACGTCAAGCCGCGCAAGCTGGTGGTGATGCTCGGTGTTTTTAGCCCGTGCATGTGGGTGTCGCTGACCAGGATGGCATCACAGGCGAGGTCCTTTTTGTGCTGCCGCAAAAAGGGCACGAGGCTTGGGCTGCCAATCTCCTCTTCCCCTTCGATCAACACTTTGACGTTGATCGGCACGCCGCCGCGCACCTGCTTGAAGGCTTCGAGGACCTTGAGGTGGATATAGAACTGCCCCTTGTCATCGGCGGATCCGCGCGCGAAGAGCTTGCTTCCGAGCACGGTGGGTTCGAAGGGCGGCGTCTTCCACAGCTCCAGCGGCTCAGCCGGTTGCACATCATAGTGGCCATAAACCAACACCGTTGGGGCCCCCGCGACGTGCGGTGTGTGCCCCGTCACGATGGGATGCCCGGCGGTCTTGTGCACCGTGACGTCTTTGACGCCAACCTTCTTCAGCTGACGGCTGACCCAACTCGCGGCCTGCGCCATCTGGGGTTTATGCGCTTCGGAAGTGCTGATGCTCGGGATCTGCAGCAGCTCACAGAGCTCCTCGACAAAGCGCCCCTTTTCCTTCTTCAGATAGGTCAATATGTCTTTCACGAGCGCCTCCGTTTCAAGTTCGTTGAGAGTCCGTTCAGGAGGGATCGAGGTCGATACTTGAGCCCAAAGCCTGACGCGCGCAGAATACTTGTGAGAGGCGCGCCAGGCAACCTTGGCACGCCAGCTAACTTTGCGTTTGATGCCGAGGACATGAAAATTTGACGAGAGCCCTTCAGACTTTCATCGACTGCTCTAAGCGTCCCCCCCTCATCGCCTTGATGGTGGGGCTCGCAGCCCTCGTGCTCTACGCCCCCACATGGGGCTACGGCACGTTGAACTACGATGACGCGTGGCTGGTGCGGAACAATCCACTTCTCTCCGATTTCAGCCTATCCACCTTCCACGCGATCTTCTTCGACCTCTCCCGAGAGACGCGCTTCATCCTGGGCAGTGAGTATCTGCCCATGCGCGACCTTTCCATCGCCTTAGACTACGCGATCTTTGGCCCGCATTTTGGCGCCTTTCATGTGACCCAGACGATCCTCTACGCCCTCGCCTGTGCGCTGCTCTTCGTCGGCATCTGGCGCTGGACGCGCCGTACGGAGCTTGCCGTCTTCGCCATCGTGATTTTCGCGACCCACCCCCTCCATGTGGAATCGGTCGCCTGGCTCTCTGAACGCAAGGGCGTGCTCGGGCTCTTCTTCTTCGCGTGCACCCTCTTGACCTTCCACCGCTTCATGCACAGCGCGAGGGTCTCTCGGTCCCTGGGCTGGTTTTTGGTGAGCACCCTCAGCGCCACAGCCGCCTTGTGGAGCAAGGCGCTCACCATCGCCCTCTTGGGGGTCTTGTTGGTCTTGGTGCTGCTCTTCTGTGAAGGACGCCTTCGGCGCCGTGGCCTCATTGGCCTCACCCTGTTGACCCCTATCCTGACCCTGGCCTTCATCCCCGTGTGGGTGGCAGGCAAACACATGGAGATGGTCTCCACCTTTCATGGGGGTAGCTTCGCTGCTACAACAATGCTCGCCGCCAAAACCCACGCGCTCTACCTCAGCCGAGCAGCACTTTGGGGTGAATATGGGATCGCCTACTCCATCAGCGCCAACAGCGGCAATCTAGGCGCGATCATCCTGGGCTCCCTGGGTGTCCTCGTTGGCCTCTTGGCCCTCGTTTATGGCCTCACACGCGCCTGGAGATCAGCGCCTTCGACGGGCCCTGACGTTGCACGCCCCCTGGCTCTTGGTGCTGCCCTCTGGCTTGGCTTCTTGCTGCCCGTCAGTCACCTACTCTTCCCGTTGCAAAATGTGGCCGCCGATCGCTACACCCTTCTTCCAACCCTCGGCTGGAGCATCGCGCTGGCTGGAGTGCTCAACATCCTCAGCCACCCTGCCCTACGACGGTCTCTTCTTCTGCTCCTCTGCGTTGTGCAATGTGCTGCAACGCTGACGCTCTCCCAGGCGTGGCGTAGCGACGAGATGCTTTACCGCCAAGCGCTGCGCGCATACCCAACCTACCTGCCCGCCATGCTGCAACTCTCGCGCATCGAGCGCGAAAGGGGCGCGCTGGATGAGGCCCAACGCTGGATTGATCAAGCCCATCGTGTAACCCCAAAAGACAGCCGGGTCTCGACCCATCGCGGCTTGCTGTGGCTCGCTCGTGGCAATGCAAGCCAAGCCATTTCTCACTTCCGCCGCGCTCTAAAGGGAACAGACGCCTACCAAGCACGCGCCAACCTCGCGCTCTTGTTGTTGCGGCGCGGCAAGAAGAAGGAGGCGTTGAAGCTGGCTCGTGAGGCCGCGCAGTTGCGTCCCCTTGATCATCACACCCAACACACCCTCGGCGTGGTAGCGATCCAAAACTGGTCGTTGAACGAGGCCGAAGCCGCGCTGGGGCTTGCGGTACGCCTGAAAACAAATCATGCCCCAACACACTACAACCTCGCTGTGCTCGCCCACCGTCGTGGCAAACATCAGGCCGCCAAAACCCACCTCAAACGCGCGCTGAGTCTCACACCCAACTTGCGGGGAGCCCGGCGGCTCCAACACGCCCTGTTTGACCCCTCGAAGGGCGGGA
Organism: Deltaproteobacteria bacterium; assembly: GCA_019314525.1. GTDB lineage: Bacteria > Myxococcota_A > Polyangia > JAFCZD01. Next base: position 5,668 of record JAFCZD010000103.1, on the reverse strand, counting down.
AGTAGACTCCGCCTCACAGGATCCTCAATCGATGAACAAGGGTTATTCACGCGCGTCTGTTGCGATCATCGCGGTGGTCTTCACCGCCTGCGCTGGTGGCCTGCTGGATCCAGACGGCGGCGGCGCCCACGATCGAAGAGCGGCGCTCGAAGGCTTCGTACTGGCAGACGCTATGGACAACGCGGCAGTCCACGTCTCCACCTTGGGCACGGATGACAAGACCTGCGGCTCTGTGCAGCAGCCTTGCCGCTCTATCACCTATGGCATGGAGCAGGCCCTCAGCCTTGGCGTTGCCTCGGCCGTGCGTGTCGCCGGTGGGGAGTATGCGGAGTCCATCGATCTGCTGGATGGAGTCTCGATCTTCGGCGGATTTTCCAGCGACTTCAAGACGGGCCTTGGCGCAGACGCCACCATCATCAATGGAACGCTCTTGTCCGGCGAGGCCATCGCTCTGCGAGCCGAGAGCATCCGGCGACCCACTGAGGTCGCACACCTCACCTTGCGCGCCACCGACGGCGAGCGCGCAGGTGGAAGCTCCTACGGCGTGCTCGTGGGTGATAGCCCAGCCCTTTCACTGAAAGACCTCGTGATCATCGCAGGGGCTGGCTCACCTGGCGCCAAAAGCAACGACGGCGCCAAAGGCGACGACGGTGAAGCGGGAACCCTTGGGGCCAACGCGGGTTTTTTCCTCGCGATCCCCCTTGGGTGCAGCCCTATGCCTGGGGCTGGTATTGGCGGCACCACGACCTGTGGATCCGCTGGTGGCAAGGGTGGCGGCGGCGCCGTCATCGACATCTTCACCCTCTGTTATGGAGAAGCAGGCTTTCCTGCGGAAGGTGTCCTGGGGGCAACACTCACATGCTCGGACACCACCAAGGGTCAGGGGGGCATCGGAGGCAACCCAGGCCGTGAAGACAACTGCGCGGGGACCATAACCACCGTAGAGGCCACGCCTGGGACGGACGGCTGCGCTGGCTCCTTAGGAGAAGATGGCGTCCATGGCCGAGGTGGGCTGAGCATGGGCACGTTTGACCAGGCAGGGATTTATCTGCCCGCTGACGGCGCTACCGGCCTAAACGGCGAGCACGGTGGTGGGGGTGGTGGCGGTGGCGGTGGTGGTGAATTCGAAGCGTGCGACGGCGGGGTTTTTCATGGGGCTGGTGGCGGTGGTGGCGGAGCTGGCGGCTGTGGTGGTGAAGGTGGCGAGGGCGGCAAAGGTGGCGGTGGATCCTTTGGCATCGTCGTTCGTATGGGCCATGCAAGCTTGAGCATCACAGGCTGCCAAGTGGAGACAGGTGCTGGAGCCAAGGGCGGCGATGGTGGAGCAGCAGGAGCGAGCGGCAGCGCAGGCGTGGCAGGGAATGGCGGCGCCGCATGGGCGGGTGCCACAGGCGGCGGCAAAGGTGGCCCAGGTGGCGCGAGCGGTGCTGGCGGCCCGGGTGGCGGCGGCGGTGGTGGTCCATCCATCGGACTGGTGGTGGGTGAAGGCCCCATGCCATGGGTAGTGGAGACCACCTTCAAGGTGAGCACAGCGGGGCTGGGTGGGGGCAGCTCTCAAACCGGTGAAGATGGTGCTCAAGGCATGTCCCAGGACACCTACACATCTGAAACACACTGATTTTTCTATCGTAATGGAGGTGACGAATGAAGGTTTGGCAGCAACTCTGCGGGCTCTTTTTCTTGAGCGTGTTTGCCCTCTCGGCCTGCAGTCAGAAGCAGTGGAAGTTCGAAACCCTCAACAAGCGCGACAAACTGCGTTACGCGGCCTGCCGCCACGACGTGAAGCGCAACTTCTGCCCTGACGATCCCGACTGTACGGTGAAGGCAGCCAATGCCTACGCCAAAGAGCCAGCCCACGCACGCCTCCAATGGTTGGTGGACTATGGCTGCGCCAAAGACAAAATCGTGCACGCCGAGAAGGTCAACGCCAACGCAGAGTCCAAATCCATGGGCATGGATGAGGGCAAGTAGTGGGTTTGCTTGTGTAGTGCTGACAGGTCGACGCTAGGCGCAGGACTTCATGACTGAAGACAACTATTCTTCCTTCCGATGGGCTCGAGGCCCAGCCGTCTCACACATCCTCACTGCGCACCACCAGCCCCGCCTCGAGACCAAAGAGCGCCAACAAGCGGTTCTCCTCACAGGCCATCTCGGCGCGTTCTTTGACCCGATGATGATCGTAGCCACGCAGGTGGCAGAGCCCATGCACCATCAGGCGCACGATCTCCGCTTCGAGGTCTCCACCTGGAGCTTGGCGTGCAGCCTGCTCGCTGCTGATGATGACTTCACCTAGAGGCTGGGGCTCACCGGGGATCTCAGGCAAATCGAGGGAAAAGGAGAGCACGTCGGTGGTCTCGTTGATGTCCCGATATTCGGCGTTGAGGCGGCGTACTTCGTCATCATCGGTGATCACCACCGACCACTCGTTGTCAATTGAGGCCGAGGCGCTTGATATCCTGACTGCCCTCCGGCGGAGTCTCTTCCGACTCTTTGTCTCGAGAGCTCCCCGCGCCCTCCCCCGGACCATCAGCCCGACTTTGCTGCTCATCATCTACCGAATCCTTCACAGTTTTCCCCTCCTGCCCCCGCCCATTGGCGTGGGGACGAGGGATTGTGGTGCGCGCAGCGGTCTCCCGCTTATTGCGCTCCCCCCCCTTGCGTGTCTCATCACGACGTCCCTTGCCCGCCTCACCCGCCTTCTGCCAGGGGTAAGTTGGACGTGCGTGATAAATGCCGCTGAGCACCTGCAAGAAGCTCTTGGCGATCAAATGCAGGTCCCGCAGGGTCAGGTCGCAATGGTCAAGTTGCCCGTCGGTAAACTGGGTATTGATGATGCGCTGCACCACCGCCTTGAGGCGGTCATCTGTAGGTTCACCAAGGCTGCGCGCAGCCGCCTCTACCCCGTCGGCGACCATGATTACACCAGCCTCCCGGGACTGCGGTTTGATGCCAGGGTAGCGATAATCCTCCTCGAGCACCTCTTCCTCGTCGTCCTTCTGCTCCAGGGCTTTGTGGTAGAAGAAACCGATCAGCGCTGTGCCATGATGCTGTGAGGCCGTCTCTATCACAGGCTCAGGGAGACCATGATCACGCATCATCTCGATCCCGTCCTTGACATGACTGCGGATAATCAAGGCGCTCATGGACGGCTTGAGCCGATTGTGCGGGTTCTCATCGCTTCGAAAATTCTCAGCGAAGTAGAGAGCGTTCTTCATCTTCCCAACATCATGATAGTAAGACGCGACGCGAGCGTGCAGCCCATTGGCTCCAATATTTTCGCAGGCTGTCTCGGCCAGGTTTCCGACGACCATGCTGTGGTGATAGGTACCCGGCGCGCGCAACATCAGCTCCCGCAACAGAGGATGGTTGAGGTTGGCCAACTCAAGCAGCGAAACATCCGTCGTATAGGCGAAGGCCCACTCGAGCATGGGAAGGAGCGCCAGGGCTACAAATGCAGAGAGAAGCCCGCCAGCCACAGCCGCCATGCTGCTGAGGATCAAATCGCGCATCACGATTTGACCATTGAAGAGGTTGATGCAGATCACGGCGGCCGCCCCAAGGAGGCCGGCAACGAGCCCAGCGCGCAAGACGGTGCTGCGGGATTGCACCTTGCCCACGCCGTAGGATCCTGCGAGCCCTGTCACCAGATAGAAGAGCGTCAACGCGAGGGACCGATCCACGAGCAATCCCGTCACCCCTGCCGCGGCCACGGCGAAGATGGCAGCCGCCTCTGCGGTCACCACCAAACGCACCAACATCGCCCCCGCCGCCACGGGGAGCAGGTAGGTGGCGATACCAAAGTGTCCCAGCCCCACCAGGCCCAGCATGCCGCGTGTGAGGGCTATCATCCCTACCAGCACCATGCCCATCATCAGCAGATCACGGGGTGCCAAGTTGAATCGACGAAATTGCCGAGACGCAAATAGATAAAGGGTCAGCACGAGGAGAAGCACGAAGAGGCCAACCCCCACGAGCACCTGGAAAAGACTGACCCCTTTTTGCGTCTTCTCCATCACCGCCATGATGCGCATATGCTCACTCGTGAGCGGATCCCCATCACGCACGATCACCTGCCCTTTGACGAAAGTCAGAGGACGGGATTTGACGCGCCCACGAGCCAGTTCCTTACGACGCGCGGCTTCAGCCGGGTTGAAGACGAGGTTCGGCACCACCAAACCTTCCACCAGGTCCACCACTGCCTTGCGGGTTCGAGCGCTGAGCTTGGAACCATGAACATCGGCTTGGTGGCGAATGCCTTCTTTGACTTGAGGAAGGTCCTTGATGCCACTGAAGTTTGCTCGGGACTCCTCGCCTTGACGCCCCAAACGTCCCTGCACTAGGTGTCGAATCGTGATTGGCTTGCCCCGAAATGGCTCAAGTGCTCCGGTGTGTGAGATCACCAGGCCGTCCATGGCCGAACCCACGAGCATCACCACGCTCGCACGCATATCGCCAGAGAATCGCGCTTTGAACAATGTAGTGAAGGTCTCCATGGAGACCTCAGACTGCAAAGCATTGGCGAAAGCCGTACGTAGACTTTCAGGTGCCGCGGGCTTGGGTTTCGGCTTGGGTTTTGGCTTGGGTGCTTCCTCACCCTCTTTTGTCGCCCCTCGCCGCTTGGGAGCTGGCCTCACCAAAGGAGGATTGGGCATCGTCATGACCTGGCTCATGGCACGAAATGCTCCGCTAATGCGAGCCAGCAAGACCGCTGATTGGTCAACATGATGATCGAAGACAGGGAGCACATGCTCCACGGCCTCTGCGCGCTCGAGTTCGAGTTGCTTCTGGCTGGGGTAGTAATCAAAGTTTCGAGACGCTTTGATGTTGGCGCCTGCGCGCTCACCAACTGTGAGCTTTCCAGCGATGGAAGTGCTGCGTAAGCGATAGGTGGGCCCCAAGAGAAAGGCCAGGGGCACTACCAGAGCCAGAAGAACGATCCCTTGAGCCCAGCGTCGCTTGAGGAGCTCATCGACGCGAGGCATCAACCGCTGCGGCAAAGCGCGCAGGGTAGGCTTTGGTGGAGCGCTGTTTGTCTCCCGAGGGGGTGATTCAGGTGCTGACGACATGGTTGTTTGTTGACTCGCTTCGCGCTTTTCGGGGTGCGCCACCAGCTACAGCATGCTGTCCGGTCAGAGAAACCGGCACAGTTAAGCGCTAAATACTATGGCCGCTCTTTGGATACTCTGCGGCCTAGGGTTCAACCTGACGGGTGCAAATTACAGTGCCTTACCCTGTGGAGGCAACCGCTTTCCCCATGAGCGTGACCCGCTTTCTAAGCCGACGCAACCCTTGTTGCTGGGAGTGTCCATGCTAGCCAAGTCTCCAAGCGCTCGTAGTGCAGCACTTTGTGCTCACGACCGTTCAAGCAAAGCGTCCAGCGTCTTAGCAATGCTCGTGCCACCAAAGATCCGAGCAAATACCGAGGCTCTTGGCCCCTTGCTCACTCCGAAATCCGGACAGATGGTGCTCTCTACCAACGAAGCTCACCCTGCTTGCTCCAGGACAATGAAGCCATAGGTAGCTGGCTCGCTGGCTACTGCTCTAATCCGTAGCAGGTCGTGGAGAGGCCCGCCGAAGCTCATAGGCCTTGATGATCTTCTTCACCAGAGGATGACGCACCACATCAGCATCACTGAAGGGGCAGAGCGCAATTCCTTCGATCTCTTGT
>JAFCZD010000502.1 GCA_019314525.1 Deltaproteobacteria bacterium | reverse complement strand
ACGATCATCGCTCGAGTTCCATCATCGCAATAATCCAACGGTGGCTTGGTGCGGCAGGCCTTCGCGACCGTCTGCACGTCAATGCTGCCGTTGCCCAGTTGGTCGAGGAGCATGTCTTGGCAGAGGCGCGCCTGGGCCTTTGCGGAGCGTTTATTGGGCTCCTTGAAGAGTTCACGAAGCAGCTCAGCCTTGGCCAGGATGCGCCCCTTGGGGCCCATGGCGACAATCCAGCGCTGCGCGCAGCGCTCAGTCACAGCGCGTGGAGCGACAGAAAAGAGCGTTAAGGTCGCGAAGCTGTACGTCTTGAAGGGAGCAATCTTGGCGTTGGGATAGCGTGCCCGGAGCTGCTGCAGGGCCTTGGTGCTGCTGGCGTCTTGTTGTTTGGTCGGCTTGGCTTTGTCAGCGCAACTCGAGGAGAGGAGCAGCATCGAGAGCCCGCAGGCCATCATGAGGTGTGAGCGCGCCACGTTCATCGTCCATGGTCTCCCACCGCGTAGATCAGACCGATGTCTGCGAGGCGGAGCTTTTGGGTCGGGTTGACGATGATCTGCATCTCGCCCTTGTCATCAGGCAACTCCACCGCCAGGGGCAGCAGACCATCACGGCTTTGCAGCGTTTCGGCCAGCTCGCCGAAGGTCACTTCCCTGGCCTCTTCTTCGCTGATCGCTTGCAGGCGCACCCGTCGCAACGATTGCCCGCAATGGCTGAGCAGCTCGTGGTAGATCGCCGCCACGCGTGGCACGAAGACCGCCTGGGCCATGAACGCATGGCGAAGGTGCTCGGTGCAGACCACCAACGCGGGTGGCTTCTGCTTCTGCGTGAAGTGCGACGAAAAGAGCGCCGCCTTGTCGTTGTCCAGCACCTCGCAGAGGGTGCGCAGTCGTGGGTGAACGCGCTCTGGCGTGCTGCGGGCGACGTGGTGCAGCTTGAGTGAGGCCAGGGCGGTGCGCGCGTCGGGGTCGGCATCGGGCATGGTATAGGAGAAGAACACCGCTTCCATCTCCTTGAGGCGGTAGTCGCCGCGGTTCTTCGTGAGGGTTGCCTCCTCCGACCAATCGCCAGCCATCAGATGGGCGGCTGAGCCTCCCTCGAGAACGATGCGCACCGGAGGCAGGGTCTCGCCGGGAAGTGCAGCCAGCATGGGGCTCGCCAGGCGTGCCTCGAGCTCGGCCATGGCATGCTGGTCTCCCTCCGAAGGCCCTAGGTTTCGAGCGAGCTGATAGAGGTGCTCGATGCGTGGCACGAAGAGGAAGATCTCTACCCCCGGAGAGAAGCCGACCAGCTCGCGGCAGAGATCGCCGAGCCCTTGGTGGTAGCCACAGAGCAGCACCTTGGAGAAGGTCTCTCGCCCTGAAGAGGCCTCAATGCATGGGATAATTACCTTCTGCTGGCGGGTGCTCGCGCGCTTGGGCGCCTTCTCTGCCAGACCGATGGCGCAAGTGCGCAGCTTCTGAAAGTTATTCGCCAGCCCAAAGAGCCCATCAAATTCTGCTGTGCTTTGTGGGTTGAGCGCGTAGGTTCCCTCGTCGTCGTCTTTGCCCGTCAGGGTGCCCATCAAGAGCACGCCGTGCTCTCGGTGTGCACGCGCTACCAGCTCAGAGAAGCGCTGCGATGTTGCAGTGGGGGCCGCGTGTTTTTCCATGGCCCCCATGCCGTAGATGCAGGTGTAGACCTCACTCCCACGAGAGGAGAGCAGCTGATCGTAGAGCGTCTCTACGCCGGGGAAGGTGAGGATGTCGGCCAGGAGCTTGGAGACCAGCTCGTGGGTCAGGATGGGTACAGTGTGTCGCCCACCCGCCAGGCGCGCGGCGTCGACGTTATCGCGTGTCACCAGTTCGGCGAAGATCTGGCATGTATCGTTGATCTCGCGCACGGAGAGGATCTGCGAGATCACCTGCGAGTCGGCAAGGGCTTCTTCACCCTCTCCCAAGAGGATCACGCGCCGCGCGCGGTCTGAGTCGACCTTGATCAGATCGTGCAGCACCGTGGCGGAGCCCTGCCGGTAGCGCACACGGCGCAGCTCTTCGTCGAGCATATAGTCGGGGCGAGCGCTCCCGCTGCCCAAGGTTACCAGTTTGGGTGAGCGCAGGCTCTTGCGGTAGTAGCGCACCAGCTCTTCCACGAGCACCCGTGAGTGTAGGCCAAGGTTGGCGATGACCGAGTGCTCGCCCATGCCGATGCGTCGCTCGCGCCCCACATCCACCAGCTCGCTGACCACTGAGGTGCCAATACCTATCAAGAAGGCGATGAGGAAGATGCCGAAGGTGGTGAGCACGAGGGAGAAGGCGAAGGCCAACGTGGCGCTGGCATCCTTGACCATATTGCCTGGGTCTTGAATCTGGCGGAAGGACCACCAGACGACGCTCCAGAAGCTACGATCGTTGAGCTTGTTGTCTTCGTTGAAGTCGATGGTGTTGCCGAAGTGGTAGAGCAGCAGCGCCGCGGCGAAGGTGAGGATCACCACCATGGAGGCGACGAAGAGCAGTTGGTAGCGCCGCTCGCGCTTGCTGATGATGACCCATATCTCTTTGCCGATGGGGCTCCAATAGCTGAGAAGCATCAACATGCGTGAGAGGCGGATCAAGCGCAAAAAGCGCGCGCCTTGGGAGCTGAAGAGCCCGCCGAGGGGTAAGAAGCTGAGGGTGGCGAGCACATCCAGCGCGAGCATTACCAGCTCCGTCTTGCTGAGAGCGCGCGTGTGAAGCTCGTAGCGCAGCACCACCACGCGCAACACGAGCTCGAGGGCGAAGGCACCGAAGAAGAGCAGCGAAGCGCTCTCGACCCAGGCGAAGGGCAGCACTGAGACGATGATCAGCGTCGAGAGCCCGAGCTTCGTCAGGTCGGAGGCGAAGGCGTCGCGCAGAGCTTCGTAGCGTGGATTCGGCGGCGTGCTTTGGCTCATATGGAGCGCATTATCGGATCAGTGAGGGGAGGGCGCAACTGCGGCCTTCCAGAGTCGCCTTCCTTCCATCGGTCACACACGTTGGACTACATCGGGAGCAAATGAGTACATTGACGATGGGGGCTTCATACTTCCTTATTAAAGTGGGGTGTATTCATTTGTTGCGCAACTAGGGTGGGTTATGAGCACCGAAAAATTTGCTTGTTGCATGCAGCATCTCGTTCTTGCTCTTGTTGTGATGTTGACACTCCTCAGCGGTTGCACGCGGCTAGGCTTCAGCGAAAACGGACTCGAGGAGCGCTACGATGGAGGTCCACGGATTGTTGATTCTGTGGGCAGTGGGGACGCGTTTCAGGCCCCTGTTGATGCGTCCCCCGTTGATGCGTCCCCGGGTATGGACACAAGCGTCGATACGAGCCCCGATACGCAGGTGGACACGAGCGTCGATACGAGCCCCGATACGCAGGTGGACACGAGCGTCGATACGAGCCCCGATACGCAGGTGGACACGACCCTCGACAGGGGCCCCGATACGCAGGTGGACACGACCTTCGACAGGGGCCCCGATACGCAGGTGGATACAACCCTCGACAGGGGCCCCGATGTGCAGGTGGACATGAGCCTCGACATGAGCCCCGATGTGCAGGTGGACACGACCCTCGACATGAGCCTAGTTGTTGCCCCCTTCCTGACACAGCTGGTGCCCTCCAATGGCGAGCTCTCGCCTTTGTTCTCTCCCACCAGCCAAAGCTACACCCTCGATGTGAGATTCGAGGTGGCGGCGATCACCTTCACCCCTTCGGTGGGAGTTGTCGCGACCATCACGGTGAATGGTCAGGTGGTGAACTCTGGCAGCGCATCACAGTCGTTGACGTTGGGACTGGGGAGCAACCTGGTCACCATGCTTGTGAGCGCGAACAGTTTAACGCGCACCTACACTGTGGACGTGCGGCGTGGCAGCGCCTTGCTGGATTATCTCAAGGCCTCCAACACCGATTCGGAGGACAACTTTGGCATCAGCGTGTCACTCTCGGGCGACACGCTGGCGGTGGGAGCTCCGGGTGACGCAAGCAGCGCAACAGGTGTGCACGGTGACCAGGCCAACAACACGCTGGCCTGGAGTGGCGCTGTCTATATCTTCACCCGCGAGGGCAGCACCTGGAGCCAGCAAGCCTACCTCAAGGCGTCGAATACGGGCGAGCATGACAACTTTGGCTCCGGCGTATCGTTGCAGGGAGACACCCTGGCGGTAGGAGCAAGGGGCGAGGGTGGCGACGGCACCAACCAGAGTGATGACTCCATGCCGGGAAGTGGTGCTGTGTATGTCTTCACCCGCGTCGGGGGAGTATGGAGCCAGCAGGCCTATATCAAGGCTACCGTTCCTGGGAGCTATGACGCCTTTGGCGCCAGCGTTTCCCTTTCAGGGGAGAGCTTGGCGGTGGGGGCCTACAGCGAGGATGGTGGCGTGCCAGGGGTGAACGGCAACGAAACTGACAACTCACTCGCGTCGAGCGGTGCCGCCTATATCTTCACCCGAGCAGGCAGCGTTTGGACCCAGCAGGCCTACATCAAGGCTTCCGACCCTGGAGACAGCGACCTCTTCGCTACCCGGCTCTCGCT
>JAFCZD010000501.1 GCA_019314525.1 Deltaproteobacteria bacterium | reverse complement strand
CACGCCAGGGCTCACGGGCGTGGGTGGTGTGTGTGATCTCCAAGGGGACAGCGACGCTACCATCGTGAAGGGTCTCTCCAGCGTTGGTTTCTTTGCCGGCCCAGTGTCTTCGGAACTCACCAACGCCCACATCAGCGGCACCGAAACGTTCACGGCCATCACCGATTGGTACGATTTCGACAACGCGTTGCGGCTTTGGGGGCGCGATGGGGGCTACGCGACGCCCATCACGCGAGGGGCATGTGCCAGCTCTGACAGCTGCCGCATTTGGGATTGGACGCTCCTTCCTGCAGGCATACCCCTGCACGCGATCTACGGCACCTTCACCTCTGGGGCGCCTTGCCCAGCCTCCGTGCAAGGGGACGAGACTTTCAGTTACCGCGCACGGTCCAATGTGGACGCCTACGCCCTGCGCCACGCGGTGGAGATCCTTGGCGATTGGAGAGGCAACGAAAATGGCCTGTGTGACTCCCACGAGGCTTGTGTCTTCTTGCCGCACCTTGGCGCCAACGAAACCACAGGCGCTCTGAAAGACCCCTGCGTTTTTCAGGATGGGGTGGGCGCGCAGGCGGTTGTGGGCGTTGCTCTTCACGCTACGAGGTGACGTCGACCTCCTGAAGCCTCCGAGCCGATTTCTCGCGCGCCGCGTTGAGAAGGGTGCTAGACCTGCGCGGCGTAAGTCGTGAAGCAAGAATGAGCAAGAGCATCGTGCGCTACCCACCGCTGGAGAGCGGTTATGGGCTTTCTCCAGCCCGTCTGCCCGGAGACTTGGACACCAACATGAGTACCAACGCCGACAGGCGCGCGGCGGCAGACGTGCGTGCGAGGGAAGCCTTTGGGGCCGACTATCTGGACCTGGCCTTCCCGAGCATCGCGGCTGCTGCCGAAATCGAGGCGCAACGCCACGACCTGCTCGAAGAGCTCTGCGAACAGGTCCCGTCGACTTGCAGCGGAACCAAGATTGCGGGGGCGCTCTCGCCGGGCTGCGCGATCTGCGCAGCCGGCAAATGGTCCTGTCTCTTCATCAACGAATGCTGCAACGCCCGTTGTTTTTATTGCCCGACCTCCCAAGATCGGGTTGGCGAACCCATGACCAATGGTGTGCCATTTTCCAAGACCGAGGAGTATCTCGAATATCTTGCGCGCTTCGGCTTCAGCGGCGTGAGCATCAGCGGCGGTGAGCCATTGATGACCCTCGACCGCACCCTCGACTACCTAACGGCAATCAGAAGGCGCTTCGGCGAGGGCATGCACACCTGGCTCTACACCAACGGCACGCTCCTCGACGCCAGCGTCGTTCGGCGCCTGCGCGACGCTGGCCTCGATGAGATCCGTTTCGATATTGGCGCGACGAATTACAGCCTCGACAAGGTCCCCCTCGCGGTGGGCGTGATCCAACATGTGACCGTGGAGCTTCCCGCGATCCCCGAAGACCTGGAGACGCTCACCGCCAAGCTGGCGCCGATGTCCGAGCTCGGGGTCGACTTCCTCAACCTGCACCAGCTGCGGCTCACCCCCCACAACCTTCCTCAGATGATCGCCCGTGGCTATACCTTCGCCCATGGGGAGCAAATCACGGTGTTGGACTCGGAGGTGACGGCGCTGCGGGTGCTCGCCCAAGTGGCGCGGGAGAAGCTCTCTCTGGCGGTGAATTACTGCTCTTTCCTTTACAAGAGCCGCTTCCAAGGTGCGGCGGCGCGCCGACGTGGCGCACAGATCCTGTGTCGGCCCCATGAGGACGTGACCGCCAGCGGCTATATCCGCCAACTGCGGGTCACAGGCTCTGAGGCCGAGATCGCAGCCCTCGCAGCGCGGCTGAACACCACAAGTTCCCTTCCCGATTCCTGGTCGGTACGCGGTGAAGAGCTGACCTTCGTGGCGGCGCTCTGGCCGCTGGTGCAGCCACAAACCTGGCGATTCTCGGTGGCCTACACGACGCCGTGTATCGTGCCTGCCGTGCGCTACCGCCACCCTTTCATCGAGATCCCACTGGGGGGCCAACGCAAGATCGCCGCCGAGCGCGTGCCTTCTGGTCCGGCCATCGATTTGAGCGTAGCCCACACGGAGAGCTATTTTTGCCGCTACCTGAGCTCCGATACCGAGGGTGCGAGTGTGGGTGTACCTCTCGGAGATGACTCGTTCTTCGAGCAGCTTCACCGCTATGAGTGTATCGAAGACGGACTACAGGACTACTACTAGCGGCCCATCCTGTCCGGAGAACGAGATCTACCGACCTCGCTGGCATGTCCCATGCAGCTGCAAAGGGTAAGGAGGAGCGTGGGATACTTCGGTCCTTTTGTGGCTAAAGGGGGAGCTGACCATACTCACCGGAAAGACAGGAACTAACTCCAATTAGGGTTCTAGGCTACCCCTTGGAGTAGGTTTTGAACCTACAAATACTCCTTAAATATGAAGACCTTAACATATGCTTTATATTTAGAGGGTTAGCGGCAATACTAAAAAAAGTATAATATAACGGGACTCTAGGGGTTGCCACGCAGCGTCATAGTCTCTACAATATTAATTAAAGGCATAAGAATCGGTCGGAACGTTTGGTGCCAACACGGCATCATGGAGGGGCGGGGTTTGAACTCCGTGGGGGTGTGGGATGCTGCGGCGTCTAGAGTCGAGCGCGGGGAGAGGGTGGGGCTGGCAGGCGCTGATGGGACGTTTGCTGGTGGTGGATGATGACGCGGGCTTCATTGAGCAGATGGGGCAACTGGGGCGCCACCACCTGATCGACGTGATCCCGGCGAAGAATGGGGACGAGGCTCTCGCCCTCGGCGGAGATATCGTTGACGGGGCCATCATCAATGTGCGTTTGGAGGCTGAAGACGGCTTCGAGGTCGCGAGGCGACTTCGTGCCCATGATCCCTCCCTTCCTCTCGCTTTTGTCGCGAGCGATGAAGATCTCAGCATTCGCGCGGCTGCAGCCCATGCTGGGGCCATGCTTTTCGTGTGCAAGCCTGTGTCTCCTGAGCAGTTTCTGGAGACGGCGCGGACGTTGTTACAAGAGGGACGACGGGAGGTGCCTCGGGTGCTCTTCATCGAGGATGATCCTGAGGTGGCGCGCTACATCAGCGGCATTCTCGATGCTGCTGGCTTTCGTACGTTGCTGGCTGAGAGCAAGCAACCCATCTTCGAATCCATGGAGCGACTCTGCCCTGACGTTTTGATCATTGGCAGCGTTCATGGAGTCATCAACGCACCTGATCTTTGTCGCGTGATTCAAACCACCCGACCTTGGCGGCACCTTCCGGTGGTCTTCATCGCTGCAGAGGCGCAGCAGGAGACCACGCTCGGAGCTTTCGAGGCTGGTGGCGTCGACCATTTGTCGCGTTCTGTGGCGCCAGAGATGCTTGTGGCGCGCTTGCGGGCCTGTGTGCGTTCGCGGCTGGAGGCGGAGAGCTGTGGGCGCTGTCCTGTCTCTGGTTTACCGCTGCGTCGCTCCTTTATCGACACCCTCGCGGCGCGCATTGAAGAAGCCAAGCGCAGTCGGGGCATGCTCTCAGTGGCGCTCATCGATCTCGATGATTTCAAGAGCGTGAACGATCGCTTTGGTCACCTTATGGGCGACCAGGTGATCCAGGCGATGGGATCCCTGCTCAATTGCCGCTTTCGGTCTTACGATCTGCGGTCGCGTTGGGGAGGGGAGGAGTTTGCGTTGGCCTTCCCTGGAGAGAGCGCACGGGTGTGCCGTCGTTTGATCGAGGAGGTGCTCTTCGAGTTTTCGGATCTGAATTTCGGCGAGGAGCCAACGACTTTCAACGTGACGTTCACCACGGGCATCGCGAGCCTCCCACAGGATGGTGAGAGCATTCGCGAGCTGATCGCCTCAGCAGACCGACGTCTCTATCGCGGCAAGCGGGCAGGAAAGGCACGTGTGGTATGGCGTACTCAACGCCATACGAATGAGGTGGAACCGCTGAGAGGCACCCCACAGCGCCGGTGAGCAGGTAGCTACGGCACCTCGAAGGCACCGATGGAGGGCGGCGTGCGATAGCAGAGCCCCTGATAATCAGCGCCGATCTCCGCGACGTTGCTGCCCATGAACGCGGCCCCACCTGTGCCCGTGATGGTGTAATCGTCGCTCGCTTCGCCCCCAAAGAGGGGGTCTACACCATAGACACCATAAGTCTCGTTGACAGGGAGCTGCTGCGGTTCCGAAAAGGCGGGCCAGTCGCGCGCGTACCAGAGGTTGTTGGTGAAGACGAAGGTCTTGGGGGCGGTGTCATCACCCACGTTAACGTAGGCGTCAATGCTATCAACGGTGTAGAAGATGATGTTGTTGAGCACACGGCCATCGCCGCAAGGGGCGAAGGTCCAACCATCCCCTGTGACGCTCTCTTGCAGGATGCGCAGCGGAAAATCCGTGGGGTCGAGGATGGTGTTGTTGGCGACGAGGCAACTCACGCAACCCACAAAGGCGAGAGCCGAGTTGCCGCCCTTGATCACGTTGGCGATGACACGGATATTGGTCGCCTCGGCATTGGCGCCGGTGGTGGAGAGCGAGGGACGAAAACTGT